>NZ_JBQENZ010000010.1:0-208016 GCF_052044935.1 Ensifer sp. 22460 | reverse complement strand
GACGCCGATATCCTTGCAGGTGGCTTCGGCACAATTTCGCGGACAGCCGGAGACCGCCATCTTCAGCTTGGCCGGCGTCCACGAGCCCCACATGAACTTTTCGATGCGGATGCCGAGCCCCGTCGAATCCTGAGTACCGAAGCGGCACCAGTCGGAGCCGACGCAGGTCTTCACCGTGCGCAGCCCCTTGGCATAGGCCTGGCCGGAGACGAAGCCGGCCTTGCCGAGATCCGCCCAGACCGCCGGCAGGTCTTCCTTCTCGATGCCGAGCAGGTCGATGCGCTGGCCTCCCGTCACCTTGACCAGGGGGATATCGAACTTGTCGACCACGTCGGCGATCGCCCGCAATTCCCCGGAATTGGTGACGCCGCCCCACATGCGCGGCACCACAGAATAGGTGCCGTCCTTCTGGATATTGGCGTGGACGCGCTCGTTGATGAACCGTGACTGGTAGTCGTCGGCATATTCGTCCGGCCAGTCGCAGACGAGGTAGTAGTTGAGCGCCGGGCGGCACTTGGCGCAGCCGCAGGAGGTCTTCCACTCCAGCTCCTGCATCACGGCAGGAATGGTCTTCAGACCTTTTGCCTTGATCAGCCGGCGCACGTCATCATGGCCGAGCTCGGTGCAAGTGCACATCGGCTGGACGGCAGCGGGATTGTAGGTGTCTCCGAGCGTCAGCGACATCAGTTGCTCGACGAGGCCGGTACAGGAGCCGCATGAGGCGGACGCCTTGGTATGGGCGCGCACGTCGTCGAGCGAGGTCAGGCTCTTGGTCCCGATCGTCGAGACAATCTTGCCCTTGCAGACGCCGTTGCAGCCGCAGATTTCCGCATCATCCGGCAAGGCTGCAACGGCCGCCATAGGGTCCAGCGGCGACCCTCCCTGATAGGCCTGGCCAAAGATCAGCGTGTCGCGCATTTCGGTAATGTCGGTGCCACGCTTCATCAGATCGTTGAACCAGGCGCCGTCGCCGGTCTCGCCGTAAAGCACCGTGCCGATGATGCGGTTCTCCTTGAGCACCAGCCGCTTGTAGATGCCGGCGGTAGCATCGCGAAGGACGATCTCCTCGCGTCCGTCGCCGTCGGCGAAATCGCCGACCGAATAGAGGTTGATGCCGGTCACCTTCAGTTTTGTCGGCGTATCGGAATGGACAAAGGCGGCGCTGCGATCGCCGGCCAGGTGACGCGCGGCAACCCGCGCCATCTCATACAGCGGCGCCACCAGGCCATAGACCATGCCGCCGACCTCGGCGCATTCGCCGAGTGCCATGATGTGCCCGTCGGACGTCTGCATACCGGCGTCGACGACGATGCCGCGGTTGGTGGCAAGCCCCGCCTCCTTGGCAAGGCCGACATTCGGTCGGATGCCGACCGCCATCACGACCAGTGTCGCCGGGATGATCCGGCCGTCGTCGAGTTCAATGCCCTCGACCTTCTCCTCGCCGACGATCCGCTTGGTATTCGCTTTGGTGATGACCTTGATGCCACGCTCTTCGACCGCCCTCTGCAGCAGGTAGCCGGCGGACGGGTCGAGCTGCCGCTCCATCAGCGTCGGCATGACGTGCAGGACGGTGACGTCCATGCCGCGTGCATTGAGACCGGCTGCCGCTTCGAGGCCGAGAAGACCGCCACCGATGACGACAGCCTTTTCGCGCGACTGGGCCGCAAGCAGCATCGCCTGCACATCGTCGAGATCGCGATAGGTGATGACACCGCGCAGGTCCTTGCCCGGTACCGGAATGATGAATGGCACCGAACCGGTCGCGATCACGAGCTTGTCGTAACTCTCGGTGACGCCATGGTCGGAGGTGACGGTCTTGGCGTCACGGTCGATGGCGATGATCTTGTGGCCCTTGTAGAGCGTGATCTCGTGCTTGATGTACCATCCGTCGCCGTGGATGATGATCTGCTCGTAGTCCTTCTCGCCCGAAAGCACCGGCGACAGCATGATGCGGTCGTAGTTGACGCGCGGCTCGGCGTTGAAGATCGTCACCGCGTATCGGCCCGAGGCCTTCTCGAAGAGTTCTTCCAGCATGCGGCCCGGCGCCATGCCGTTGCCGATGATCACGAGCTTTTCAGTGGTGTGTTCAGCCATGGGATCACTCCGCAGCTTCGACGAAGCGGTGGCGCTCGTAGAGGAACTTGAGCACGGCTTCGCGGCATTTGAGGTAGGTTCGGTCGCCGGCAAGCTCGATGCGGCGGCGCGGTCGGGCGAGCGGCACGTCGAGGATTTCGCCGATGCGGGCTGATGGGCCATTGGTCATCATCACGATGCGATCGGAAAGCAGCACCGCCTCATCCACGTCATGGGTGATCATCAGCACCGTGTTGCCGAGCTCGGCATGGATCTGCATCACCTGGTCCTGCAGATGCGCGCGGGTCAGCGCGTCCAGCGCACCGAAAGGCTCGTCGAGCAGCAGCACCTTCGGCTCCATGGCAAGCGCGCGGGCGATGCCGACGCGCTGCTTCATGCCGCCGGAGATTTCGGACGGGCGCTTGTCCGTCGCATGCGCCATCTGCACGAGTTCAAGATTGCGCATCGTCCAGTCGTGGCGCTCGGCCTTGCTCTTGGTGCGCGAGAAGACCTTGTCGACGCCGAGGCGGACGTTCTCGTAGACGGTCAGCCAGGGCAGCAACGAGTGGTTCTGGAAGACGACGGCGCGATCCGGCCCCGGCTCGTCGGCAACGCGGCCGTCGAGCAGCACGACGCCGGTCGTCGCCAGCGTCAGGCCGGCGACGATGTTGAGCAAAGTCGACTTGCCGCAGCCGGAATGGCCGATGATGGAGATGAACTCGCCCCTGTCCACCGACAGCGACACCTGCTTCAGCACGTCGGTGCGCACGCCGCCGCGTTCAAAACTCTTGTCGATCAGTTCCAGCGAAAGATAGCTCTTGGTCATGGCTTTCCCCTCTCTCAAGCGGTTGCGGTGCCGCGGGTGACAACGCGGCCGACGAGGGCGATGAGGCGATCGAGCAGGAAGCCGACGATGCCGACATAGATCAGCGCGACGATGATGTCGCTGATCAGCGAGGAGTTCCAAGCGTCCCAGATGAAGAAACCGATGCCCACGCCGCCGATCAGCATCTCAGCCGCGACGATCGCCAGCCAGGAGAGGCCGATCCCGATGCGCAGGCCCGTGAAGATGTAGGGCGCCGCGGCTGGCAGCATGATCTTGGCAAAATATTCAAAGGCGTTGAGGCGCAGCACCCTCGCGACGTTCTGATAATCCTGCGGGATGTTGCGGATGCCGACAGCGGTATTGATGATGATCGGCCAGATGGCGGTGATGAAGATCACGAAGATCGCCGAGGGGTTGCCGTCTTGGAAAGCAGCCAGCGACAAAGGCAGCCACGCAAGCGGCGGCACAGTGCGCAACACCTGGAAGATCGGATCGAGCCCGCGCATGGCAAGCTGGCTCTGGCCAACCAGTGCGCCGAGCGCGATGCCGACGACCGCCGCGAGCGCATAGCCGACCGCGACGCGCTGAAGGCTCGCCGCGATGTGCCAGAAGAGCCCCTGGTCGACGCCCTGGCCGATATAGAAGGGGTGGGCGATCAGCTCCCAGCTTTCCTCCAGCACCCCGGTCGGCGACGGCAGGCTGGAATCGGGCGCCGAACAGACGACCTGCCAGGTGATGAGGATCAGCGACAGCGTGACGATGAGCGGCGCGATGTTCGCGGCACCGGCGGCGAGTCTTTCGAGCAGCGGACGACTGCTTCCGGGTTTCGCCGAGCGGGTAAAGGCGATCACGCGCGCGGCAGGTCGCGGCGCCGACGGGCCCTTGAGTTTGAGGTTGGTGACGGTCATGCCGTTCTCCTTGGTATTCGAAAGCGGATGCTGGCGGCCGGCCAGCATCGGCGATGGCTCAGGCGACGCGCGAGATCGAAAGGCTCTTGAGGTAGGCTTGCGGATCCGCGGGATCGAAGATCTTGCCGTCGAAGAATTTTTCGACGCCACGCGAGGTGGATGCCGGCACGTCGGTGACACCCAGATCCTTGGCGGCCTCACGCCAGATATCCTCGCGGTTGACCTTGGCGACGAGCGCCTTGACGTCGGTATCGGGCGCGAACTTGCCCCAGCGGATATTCTCGGTGAGGAACCAGGTATCGTGGCTCTGGAAGGGATAGGAGGCGTGATCGCGCCAGAACTTCATGAAGTGCGGGCTCTGTTCGACGACCTTGCCATTGCCGTAGTCGTATTCGCCCTTGAGGCGATCAACGATGTCCTTCGGCGGCACGTTGAACCAGCTGCGCTTGCCGACGATCTTCGCCAGTTCGTCCTTGTTCGCCATGTCGTCGCACCATTGCGCCGCCTCCTGGATCGCCATGGTAAGCGCCTTGGCAGCACGCGGATTCTTCTCCACCCAGTCGGCGCGCATGGCGAAGGACTTTTCCGGATGCTCGTTCCAGATTTCGGCGGTGTTGACGGCGGTGTAGCCGATCTTCTGGTTGACGAGCTGCTCGTTCCAGGGCTCGCCGACGCAGAAACAGTCCATGGTGCCCACCTTCATGTTGGCGACCATCTGCGGCGGCGGCACGACGATGGTTTCGACATCGCTATCGGGATCAATGCCACTGGCGGCGAGCCAGTAGCGGATCCAGAGATCGTGGGTGCCGCCGGGGAAGGTCATAGCCACCTTGGCGGCGGCACCTTCGGCCTTCTTTTTGGCGAAAGCTTCCTTGAGCGCGGATGCATCGAGGCCGACCTTGAGGTCGGCATAGGCCTGGCCGACCGAGATTGCCTGGGCATCGAGGTTGAGGCGCGCAAGGATCGCCATCGGCAGCGGCTGGTTGTTCTGAGTAACCTTGCCGGTCGAGATCAGATAGGGCATCGGCGTCAGGATATGGGCGCCGTCGATGCCGGCGCCGGCGGAGCCGAGCACCAGGTTGTCGCGGGTCGTGCCCCAGGAGGCCTGCTTGACCACCTCGACTTCGGTCATGCCGTATTTGTCGAAGAGGCCCTTCTCCTTGGCGATGATCAGCGGTGCCGAGTCGGTGAGCGCGATGAAGCCGAGCACGGCCTTGGTGGTTTCCGGCCCGGAGCCTTGCGCAAAGGCACCGGATGGGAAGGCCGACTTGACCGCGCCGAAGAGCGCAACGGTCGCGGTGGTCTTCAGCAGGCTTCGGCGGGTCAGACCGCCGGTCGAAAACTTGGTCATGCGCAGGTTCCTCTGCTGGCCGGATAACGGACATAAAAAAACGCCGCTCGGTGCTTGCGTCCGGGATCGGGAGGAACCCTCGGAAAACAAAAACCTTGCGACGTCGGTGTCGTTGGCAAACGCGATCTGGCGTTTGAGATAGCTTCAATCGCCGTTGACCGAAGCATTTCTAGAAAAGCAAGGGCCGTGCCAGTTCGCCGCCACGCCCCTTAGTGGTTTGAATTCAAATCGTAATTTCCGGATGCAGATGCGGCGCCCATAAATGCGCCTATTGTAGACTCTGCTGAATTATTGTGCGGTGCACATATTCCGCATCGGGATTCTGCACAAACATGGTGCGCCATCCTCAACCCTCCTGCTCGACCGAAACGCTCTCCGCCAAAGCGCGAACGGGGAAAGTGCGAACATAGGCCCCGATATCTGCGGGATCGAAAACGTGCCCATCCATGAAGCGTTCGCCCGGCCTCTCGCCTTCGACACGAATAGCGGGAGCGGCGGGAGCGGCGGCCCCGCCGAGCGCCTGGCGATAGAGGTCGGGGCGATAGGCGGCAGCCGCCAGCGCCTGCATCTCGGGCGATAGCCGCACTTGCCCCCAGCGCGCCATCTGGCTGTAGATCCACAGTGCCTGGACGGGACGAGGGTAGTTGGCGTGGTCGCGATGAAAAACGAAGTAGTCGTCGATCACTCGCCTGTTGCCGGCCGCATCGATGGCGAACTCTCCGGCGAGAACCCGGCGGATGATTTCGACCGGGGCACCGATGTAACGGGGGGCGGCAAGCAGTTCGGCAAGCGTGCCGCGATTGTCCGGCTCATCACACCAGCGCGCCGCCTGGTCGAGCGCCACGAGCAGGCGCGATACGGTCTCGGCATTGCTGTCCGCCCACTCCGGCCGCATGCCGATCACCTTTTCCGGCGCCAATGGCCAAATGTCCTGCTTGGCGGCGACGATGCGCCCGAGCCCACGCTCGGAGGCCACCATGTTCCAGGGCGCGCCGACGCAGAAACCATCGATGGCGCCGGCGGCAAGGGCATCCGAGGTTAACGGCGGCGGTACCACCACAAGCTTGACGTCGCGGTCCGGATCGATGCCGCCTGCGGCAAGCCAGTAGCGGACCTCGTAATTGTGCGAGGAGAAGGGATAGGTGACGCCGAGCCTTGGCGCCGCCTCGCCGCTTTGGCGCATGCGGGCAAGCACCGCGGCGAGCGCACGCGCATGGGCGAGCGCATCCTCTACTTCGCCAAGGGCGCCTTCCTCCTGCATGCGGGCGAAGAGCCGATTGGAAAGCGTGATCGCATTGCCGCCACGCCCGAGCGAGAAAGGGGCGATCGTCGGCGAGG
Source organism: Ensifer sp. 22460 (assembly GCF_052044935.1). Taxonomy (NCBI): domain Bacteria; kingdom Pseudomonadati; phylum Pseudomonadota; class Alphaproteobacteria; order Hyphomicrobiales; family Rhizobiaceae; genus Ensifer; species Ensifer sp. 22460. Next base: position 201,520 of record NZ_JBQENZ010000010.1, on the reverse strand, counting down.
GATTGGAGCCGAGGCCGAGCATGGCGGCCACCGGCATCGGCGAGAGCATGTGGGCTATGTCGAACTGACGAAAGGCGAGGCGGTCGCGCACATTGGCCCAGGAGACGTCCTTGACGAGATCGAGCGTCAGCCCCTCCTTGCGAGCGAAGCCGAGTTCCGCCGCCACGATCAGCACGGCGGCATCGACCAGCGGAATGAAGCCGGCTCGGATCGTCCGTGCCCCCTCGCCGCCCAGTCTCACCGGCGCCGGCAGCCCGTCGCCCACCGCCGCGCCGGGTCGCGAATTGTCGATGGTCGTCATGATGTTCACTCCGGTGTCTCCTTCCGACAGCATCGGAAACCGCGCTCTCACATCAGCAGGCCCGCGGCCGTGACCACGCTCTGCGCGATCTCCGACATCTTCTTCTTTTCGTTCATCGCCGTCTGGCGCAGCAGCGCGAAGGCCTCGTCTTCCGAAAGTCCGCGCATCTTCATCAGGATGCCCTTGGCGCGCTCGATCACCTTTCGCTCTTCCAGCGCCGATTTCGCGTCGGCGAGCTCGCGCTGCAGCCGGCTGAAGGCGTTGAAGCGGCTGACGGCCATGTCGAGGATCGGTTTGACGCGTTCCTTCTTCAGCCCGTCGACCACATAGGCGGAGACGCCCGCCTCCACCGCCGCCTCTATCGACGCCGTATCGGAGCGGTCGACGAACATGGCGATCGGCCGCCCGACGGTGCGGGTGAGCTGGAACAGATGCTCCATCATGTCGCGGTTGGGGTTTTCGATATCGATGACGATGACATCGGGCCTGAGCGTGTCGATGGTGCGCGCGACGCCCTGGACCTCGTGAATGACCGTGACCTTGCGATGGCCGGCCTCATGCAAGCCTTCCTCGATGATCGAGGCGCGGATGGCGTTCTCGTCAATCACGAGAATGGTGAGGTCCCGGTGTGTCATCGCTCGATCATGATGCAGCGCAGCATTTTTCGCAACAGGATTTGCCTATTGTTTTGACATTTGTATTATATGCATAAAATTTAGGCGAATCGCCAATCGATTGGGCGAGGTTCGCGACGATAGCGGGATGCGGTCGGACGATGTAAAAGACGTGGGAGCAAAAGGATCGGCGCGCGGATGGCAAAGGGTCAGTTCAGGATGCTGCGCAGCGCTACCGCGGGCATTGACGCGGTGGAGGCGGAAACGCGCCATTCCTTCGCCCGCCATACCCACGAGCAATTCGGCATCGGCCTCATCTACCAGGGCGCCCAGAAATCGCTCAGCGGCCGCGGCATGGTCGAGGCCGGCGCCGGCGACCTGATCACCGTCAACCCCGGCGAGGTGCACGACGGCGCACCGATCGGTGACGCCGGCCGTTCCTGGCGCATGCTCTATTTCGATCCTTCCGTCATTGCCACCGCCGCCGAGGATATCAGCCAGGGCCGCTCGGACGCTGGAGAATTTGCCTTACCGGCTTTTAAGGACGCCGAAGCGGCAAACCAATTCCGGGCACTGTTCACGGCGATCACCGGTCCCAAAGCACAGGATGAGACGATCCGGCGCGAGGAGCGGCTTCTGCTGCTGCTTGCGAGCGTTCTTGCCACCGGCAGACCCCAGCACCACGAAAGACCGGCAACCGTCACCGCTGCAAAAACGATGATCGACGACGATCCGACGGCGACGATCACGCTTACCGACCTCGCCGTCGAAGCAAAGCTCAGCCGCTTCCAGCTCGTGCGCAACTTCGCGAGAGCGGTCGGCCTGACGCCGCATGCCTATATCGTCCAGCGCCGCATCGATCTCGCCCGCCGACTGATCGGCGCAGGCACACCGCTGGCAGAGGCCGCATTCGCGGCCGGCTTTGCCGACCAGAGCCACATGACGCGCGTCTTCGTCAGTAAATACGGCCTTTCGCCCGGCATCTATGCCGAGGCCAGGCGGTAGCACCCGCAATTCCGTTCAAGACCCGCCTCCACCTCCGGCGCATTGCTCGACCTGCGCATCGACAAGCGCGGCACTGCAACGGAGAACGGACATGTCGGAAAAATTTCAGGGCTATCTCTATCTGTCGCTGGCGATGATCCTCGTCGGCAGCACGGTGATCGCCAGCAAGATCATCGCCGCCGGGCTTGCGCCCTTCACCGCGACGGCCATGCGCTTCGCCATCGCCTTCCCGCTGTTCCTGCTGCTGAAGTGGATCACCGAGACGCCGTGGCCGAAACTCGGGCGGCGCGACTGGCTGATCCTCATCGCCCAGGCGGGTGCCGGTAGCGTCGGCTACACCACCCTGCTGATCGCCGGTCTCAGCCTGACGTCCGCAACCGACGCAGGCGTGGTGATCGGGACCCTGCCGATCGTTTCCGCCGCAATCGCCATCCTGCTTCTCGGCGAGCGCCCCGACCGCCGGATGCTTGCGGCGATCGCGCTCGCCGCTGTCGGCGTGCTGACCATCGTCTTCAAGCCCGGCGAAGGCGCCGCGCACTCCCCGTTCGGCATCGCCCTCATCTTCGGCGCCGTCATCTGCGAGGGCCTGTTCATCCTCATCAACAAGCGCGTCAGGGCCGAGATCTCTCCGCTTGCCCTTTCGACGCTGATGGCAGGTCTCGGCCTCGCCGTCGCCCTCATCCCCGCGCTCTTCGAGGCACCTTCGGCCGCACGGATCGACAAGGGCGCGATCGTTGCGGTTCTCTACTATGCGCTCATTCCGACGGTGGCGGGCTTCGTGCTCTGGTATGCCGGCTCCGCACGGGTGAGCGGCACCGAGGCTTCCGTCTTCACAGCGCTGGCGCCCGTCTCCGCCGTGCTCTTTGCCTTTCTTCTGCTCGGCGAGCCGGTCGGCACTCACCAGTTGCTTGGGATCGGCTGCGTGCTCGCCGCCGTACTTGGCCTGACCGTGCCCCAGATCCGCGCCAGCCGAAGGACAGCGCGCGCCTTTCAGGCAGGGAAGGCTTGAGCCAGAATGAACGCATCTAATCCGAGGGCCTCCATGCACTTCCAACACGCAGACGATATCTGGCGCGACTTCCCGGAGCTCAACGTCGGCGCACTCTTCATCGACAACGTACGCAGCGAAGTTTCGGTCGAGGACCATGTTCGCCGCTTCCAGGCGATCGCAGAGGACCGCCTCGGCGCCGGATCGGAAAGCGATCTGCCGGAAATCCAGGCATGGCGCCGAACCTTTGCCAGGATGGGGCTGAAGCCGACACAGTATCGCTCCGCCTCCGAGGCGCTGCTCCGGCGCTTCCGGAAAGAAGGCAGCCTGCCGGCGATCCATCCGCTGATCGATCTGTGCAACGCCGCCTCGCTCGCCTCCGCGATTCCCATCGCGGTCTTCGACCTTTCGAACGTCAGCGATTTTCTGCACGTCCGCCGCGCGGTCGGCAACGAGACCTATCTGACCTTCGCAGACGAAACGGAAAACCCGGAACCCGGCGAAGTGATCTTCGCGGATGCCGAAGGACGGGCCCATGCCCGGCGCTGGACCAACCGGCAGAGCGGCCATTCGGCGATCCGGCCGCAGACGGCGCATGCGCTGATCGTTGCCGAAGCCATGCACGAAACGGCGCGAGAGGACGTCGCGCGTTTGATGACTGCGCTTTCGGAAGCGATCTCTGCAGCTTGGAGCACTCGCCCGAGCATGGCCATGCTGGATCGCTCGTCACGGCGTTTCGATTTTTCGATTTAGGGAAGTCGTTCCGACACGGCGCGGCAGGCGCCGGAAAACCGGCCGATGCCTCAGGCACCGGCCGGACGAGAAATCGATCACGCCGCCTTGGCGACGTGATACTCCTTGATCGCGACCATCTTAATCGCCGGATAGCGTTCCGCCTCGTAGCGCAGCGAGAAGCTGTCCTGCGCCAGGAACACCGGGTCGCCATCGAGGTCGCGGGCGATGTCGCCGCGACGGGCCGTGACGAACTTGTCGAGTTCGGCAGGCTGATCAGCCGAGATCCAGCGGCAGACCGAGAAGCGCGACATTTCGAAGGAAACCGGCAGGCCGTATTCGGCGCTGAGGCGCTCCTTCAACACGTCGAGCTGCAGCGCGCCGACGACGCCGACGATTGCCGGCGAGCCGTCTTCGGGCGAGAAGAGCTGCACGACGCCCTCTTCCGCCATCTGCTGCAGCGCTTCCTTCAGCTTCTTGGCCTTCATTGCATCTTCCAGACGCACGCGGCGCAGGATTTCCGGCGAAAAATTCGGCACGCCCTGGAACACCAGCGACTCGCCCTCGGTCAGCGTGTCGCCGATCCGGAGCGTGCCGTGGTTGGGGATACCGACGACGTCGCCGGCATAGGCGGTGTCGGCGAGCTGGCGCTGCGACGCGAAGAAGAACTGCGGGGCACTGAGGCCCAGCTGCTTGCCGGTGCGCGACAGCCGCGCCTTCATGCCGCGCTCCAGCTTGCCGGAGCAGACGCGGGCAAAGGCGATGCGGTCGCGATGGTTCGGGTCCATGTTGGCCTGGATCTTGAAGACGAAGGCCGTCATCTTGTCGTCGGTGGCGTGCACCGTGCGGATATCCGCCACCTGGTCACGCGGCGGCGGCGCGATGTCGCCGAGCGCGTTGATGAGATCGCGCACACCGAAGTTGCGCAGCGCCGAACCGAAGAAGACCGGCGTCAGGTGGCCTTCGAGGAAAGCCTTCTTGTCGAAGGGCTTGCAGGCCTCGATCGCCAGCGTCAGCTCGTCGGTGAAGGCGTCGCGCTCGTTCTCAGGCAGCCGGTGGGAAGCCATTTCCGGACCGTTGACCTTGGTCGGGATTTCCTGCGTGTCGGAGCCGCGCACGGTGTCGTGGGCGAGATTGTAGGAGCCGCAGAAGGTCTTCGAGCGGCCGATCGGCCAGGTCACCGGCGCGCAGTCGAGCGCCAGCTTTTCCTCGACCTCGTCCAGGATCTCGAAGGGATCGCGGCTTTCGCGGTCCATCTTGTTGACGAAGGTGATGATCGGGATGTCGCGCATGCGGCAGACTTCGAAGAGCTTCAGCGTGCGCGGCTCGATACCCTTGGCGGCGTCGATGACCATGACAGCGGCATCGACCGCCGTCAGCGTGCGGTAGGTGTCGTCAGCGAAGTCTTCGTGACCGGGTGTGTCGAGAATGTTGAAGACGTTGCCGCCATATTCGAAGGTCATCACCGAGGTGACGACCGAGATGCCGCGCTCGCGCTCGATCTTCATCCAGTCCGAACGGGTCTGGATGCGATCCTTCTTGGCCTTGACCTCGCCGGCGAGCTGGATGGCGCCGCCGAACAGCAGCAGCTTTTCGGTGAGAGTGGTCTTACCGGCGTCCGGGTGGGCGATAATCGCAAATGTGCGGCGGCGGGAGACCGCCTCGGCGAGAGTTTCAGCCATGTCGTAGAATCCTGTGAGTTGCCGCGTCCTTTACAGGCTCGGCCCCGATTATGCAATTGACCGAGGCGCCCGCCGCCCGGCTTATGCGGTCATGAGCACGCACCCCTCCGTTTCCCGCCCGACCCTCAACCTCGTTCGCCTGCCGCATGGCGAAGGCCTCGAGCTGCCCGCCTATGAGACGGCAGGCGCCGCCGGCATGGATTTGCGCGCAGCCGTTCCCGGCGATCGGCCGCTCATGCTCACCCCGGGCAAACGCGCCCTCGTTCCGACCGGCTTCATCTTCGAGGTCCCCGTGGGCTATGAAGCGCAGATCCGCCCGCGCTCGGGCCTTGCCTTCAAGCACGGCATCACCTGCCTCAACACCCCCGGCACCATCGACAGCGACTATCGCGGCGAGGTGAAGGTGCTGCTCATCAATCTCGGTGACGAAGACTTCCTCATCGAGCGCGGCATGCGCATTGCCCAGATGGTGATCGCGCCGGTCACGCAGGTCACCGTTCGCGAGAGCGACAATGCCAGCGAGACGACGCGCGGCGCCGGCGGCTTCGGCTCGACCGGGGTTTAATCTACGCAATTCCGGACGGAAAACCGCTTCACACTTTTCCTGGAATTGCTCTCTTAAATTAACGGCGGCAAGCGGCGCTTGACCGGCGAAGACTTGACGATCGAGGTGTTGGTTTGCGCCTTCTCGGCGATCCGGTCGAGGATCGTGTCCAACTGCGCCATGTCGCGCACGAAGAGCTTGGCGATGAAGCAATCGTCGCCGGTGACCTTGTCGCATTCAACGATTTCGGGCGTGTCCTGGATTAGCCGCTCGACGATGTGCAGCATGCCCGGCATCGGCCGCACGCGGATGACCGCCTGCAGGGGATAGCCGACTTTCTGGGGATTGAGAGCGATGGTGAAGCCATCGAGAACGCCGCGCTCTTCCAGCTTGCGCAGACGATCCGCAGCACTCGGCGAGGAAAGGCCTGCCTCCTGCGCCAGCTCCTTCAGCGATACCCGGGCATTGGCTGCCAGAATGTCTAGGATCCGTCGGTCAATCTCGTCCAGCATCACGGCACCATAAGTCATTGCAACAAACAGAACTTCGATAATTAGGCAATCTAACACAATTGCCTTCGTTCATCCATGGGAAAGGCTGCAAGCACCGGCTATTCTCCGATCACCAACATGGAGCGGCGAACATGAATACCGAACTCAAACGCGGCAGCATCGAGATGACAGCCGCGATGCTGATTTCCGGAACCATCGGCTGGTTCGTGCTGAAGTCGGGGCAGCCGGTGACGAGCGTCGTCTTCTGGCGCTGCGTCTTCGGCGCCGTGACACTCGTCGGCATTGCCTGGTTTCTCGGTCTGTTCGACCGCCGCCACTTCAGCCGACGGATGCTGCTGCTTTCGATCGTCGGCGGCGTCGCAATCGTCGTCAACTGGCTGCTGCTCTTCGCCGCCTATTCCCACGCGTCGATCTCGATCGCGACGATGGTCTACAACACCCAGCCCTTCATGCTCTTGGGGCTCGGCGCGCTGTTCCTCGGCGAGAAGATCACGGCCACCAAGATCTTTTGGCTGTCGGTCTCGTTTGCCGGCATGCTGGCGATCATTTCGGCCAAACCCGGCCACGGCTTCGCGCCGGAAAGCTATCTGATCGGCGTAGCACTTTCGATCGGCGCGGCCTTCTTCTACGCGATCGCAGCGATCGCGACGAAGCTGCTCAAGGGCACGCCGCCGCACCTGATCGCGCTGATCCAGGTGATCACAGGCACCCTGATGCTGGCGCCGATGGCGCTCGCAGCGCCCGCCCCGTCTGGTACCGGGCAATGGACGATCCTGGTCACGGTCGGCATCGTCCACACGGGACTGATGTATGTGCTGCTCTATGGCGCGATCCAGCGGCTGCCGACGCATATGACCGGCGCGCTCTCCTTCGTCTATCCGATTGCCGCCATCGTCGTCGATCGCATCGCCTTCGGCCATCAGTTGCAACCGATCCAGATCCTCGGCTCGATCGCCATCCTCATTGCCGCCGCCGGCATGAATCTCGGCTGGAAACTTCGCCTGCCCTCTTCTATCAAGCGGGAGCGCGAAGGGAGAGCCGCATGATCACCTGCTATCTGAAATACGTCATCGACCCTTACAAGGCCGCCGAGTTCGAGCACTATGCCAAGCTCTGGATTCCGCTCGTCAATCGCCTCGGCGGCACGCATCACGGCTATTTCATGCCGCATGAAGGGGCGAACAACATCGCGCTCGCGCTCTTCAGTTTTCCGAGCCTTGCGGCCTATGAAAGCTACCGCCAGGAAATGGCCGCGGATCCGGAATGCCAGGAAGCCTTCGCCTATGCCGAGAAGACGCGCTGCATCGTCAGCTATGAGCGCAGCTTCATGCGGCCGGTTTTCGAGTGAGCAGTTCCAGGAAAAGTGTGAAGCGGTTTTCCGTCCGGAATTGCGTCACCTGAAAGAACGTGAGCGCGGATTAACGCCGCGCCTCCGATGCCATGCTCAGCGCAAAGCCGAAAAGCGCCGTACCCATGGCCCAGCGCTGCACCACCATGAACAGCGGCCGCCCGGCGAGGAAGGCCGCGATGCCGCTGGCGGCAAGCGCGATCATCGCGTTGACGGTAACGCTGGTCATGATCTGGATCGACCCGAAGACCAGCGACTGGCCGAGCACATTGCCGAGTTCCGGCCGGATGAACTGCGGCAGCAACGAGAGATAGAGCACCGCCACCTTGGGATTGAGCAGGCTCGTCAGAAACCCCATGACGAACAGCTTCTTCGGCCCGTCCTTCGGCAGATGGCGGACCTGAAACGGCGAGCGGCCACCCGGCCGCACAGCCTGCCAGGCGAGATAAAGAAGGTAGCCGGCGCCGGCAATTCTCAGCGCATCATAGGCAAAGGGAACGGCGAGAAGCAGCGCGGTGATGCCGAGTGCGGCCGAAATCATGTAGACGACGAAACCGAGCGCCACGCCGCCGAGCGAGATCAATCCGGCGCCCGGCCCCTGGCTGATCGAACGCGAGATCAGGTAGATCATGTTCGGCCCCGGCGTCAGCACCATGCCGAGTGCAAGGAGGGCAAAGCCGATGATATCTTTCAACTCGGGCATTGAGAGGCGCCTTTCGCTCGTTTTCTGCAAGCTCTACCGATCCCGCGTCGGCGGACAACGCCAGACTTGTCACCCGATCAATTTTGTCGTCAGGCGCCCATCGGTCGTCGTTCCTTGATTTCCCTTTTTTGTCCGTCTGCGCTAGAAATCGGCATCGCCACCGGAAGGAATGCCCATGACGCTCGCGGCTCTCATCGCCTATAGCGGCGCACTCTTCATCGCTGCGGCCATACCGGGTCCCGGCGTGACGGCGCTCGTCGCCCGCGCGCTGGGCTCCGGTTTCCGCGAAACCTTCTTCATGGGTCTTGGCATCGTGCTCGGCGACATGATCTACCTGACGGCTGTCGTGCTCGGGCTGGCGTTGATCGCCCAGACCTTCACCACGGTCTTCCTGGTGGTGAAATTCGCAGGCGTCCTCTATCTCGGCTACATCGCCTGGAAACTCTGGACCGCGGGGCTGCTGCCCGAGGACATCAAGGCGAAACCGTCGACGAGTGCCGCCATGTCCTTCCTCTCCGGCCTGCTCGTCACCCTCGGCAACCCGAAGACGATGCTGTTCTATGTGGCGCTGGTGCCGACGCTGATCGACATCGCAGACATCGGCCCCCGCGACTACGGCCTTTTGCTGGCGGCAACCTTCCTGGTGCTGTTGGCCGTGCTGGTTCCCTATATGCTGCTCGCGGCGCGCGCACGGCTGCTGCTCAAGCAGCCAAAGGCGCTGCAAGCACTGAACCGGGTCGCAGCCAGCGTGTTGGCGGGAACGGCCGCCTATATCGCCGTCCGCGCGAGCTGAAAAAACTTTTCCTGAACAACAACTTCGCCGGTGCTTTTTCCTCCGGCGGATCGTCGCTGCGTCTTTGTCGTGCTGGAATTGAGCAGTCATTGTTCCTATTCTCATAGCTGACAGTTCACGCCCAAGGGAGAAACCCATGTCCGACACACGCAAGCCCGGCCGCGGCCGCGTCTATTCCTCGATCACGGAGACGATCGGCGATACGCCCATCGTGCGGCTGGACAAGCTTGCCAAGGAGAAGGGCGTCAAGGCGAACCTGCTCGCCAAGCTCGAATTCTTCAACCCGATCGCCTCGGTCAAGGACCGCATCGGCGTGGCGATGATCGAGAGCCTGGAAGCCCAGGGCAAGATTACTCCCGGCCGCACGACCCTGATCGAGCCAACCTCGGGCAACACCGGCATCGCGCTCGCCTTCGTCGCCGCCGCCAAGGGCTACAAGCTGATCCTCACCATGCCGGAAACGATGTCGGTCGAGCGCCGCAAGATGCTGGCCCTCTTTGGCGCCGAGCTGGTGCTGACGGAAGGTGCCAAGGGCATGAAGGGCGCGATCGCCAAGGCGCAGGAACTGGTCGAGACGCTGCCCGACGCCATCATTCCGCAGCAGTTCGAGAACCCGGCCAACCCGGAAATCCACCGCAAGACGACCGCCGAGGAAATCTGGAACGACACCGAAGGTGCTGTCGACATCTTCGTGTCCGGCATCGGCACCGGCGGCACGATTACCGGTGCCGGCCAGGTGCTGAAGGCGCGCAAACCCTCGATCAAGGTGATCGCAGTCGAGCCGGAAGAGTCCCCTGTGCTTTCCGGCGGCAACCCGGGCCCGCACAAGATCCAGGGCATCGGCGCGGGCTTTGCGCCGGTGATCCTCGACACCTCCGTTTATGACGAGATCGTCACCGTCAACAGCGGCGAAGCGATCGAGGCTGCTCGCCTCGTCGCCAGGCTCGAAGGCGTGCCGGTCGGCATCTCCGCCGGCGCAGCACTGACGGCGGCGATCGAGGTTGGCCAGCGCGAAGAAAACGCCGGCAAGACCATCGTCGTCATCATCCCGTCGTTTGCCGAACGCTATCTCTCGACCGCGCTGTTTGAAGGCCTCGGCGGCTGATCGACAAGCCTTCTCCCACGAAAGGAAAGGGCGCCTCGCGGCGCCCTTTTGTTTCGAACCGACCGCTACGCCGCCGCCTGCAGCCTCTCGCCGGCAATGCGGTAGGAAATCGCTTCGGCCAGATGGATGCGGCCGACGGTCTGCGCGCCATCGAGATCGGCGAGCGTGCGTGCGACCTTCAGCACGCGGTGGTAACCGCGGGCGGAGAATTTCATTTTCTCGGCAGCGTCCCGGAGGAGTTGCAGGCCCGCTGCGTCGGGCTCGGCGATCTTCTCGATCATCGATGTCGAACACCGGGCGTTGCTCGTCAACTCCGGATGACCGAGGGCGGCGAAGCGGTCGGTCTGCAGGGCACGGGCGCGGGCAACACGACGGGCGACGACTTCGCTGCTTTCGGCTGCGGCCGGCTTCAACAGATCGGCGGCGCTGACGGCCGGAACGTCGATGCGGATATCGATACGGTCCATCAGCGGGCCGGAGATGCGCGCCTGGTAATCGGTCATGCAGCGCGGGCCGCGGGCGCAGCTGCGCCCGGGTTCACCGGCCATGCCGCAGCGGCAGGGGTTCATGGCGGCGACGAGCTGGATGGCGGCGGGATAGCTCACCCGGTGATTGGCGCGGGCGATAATGCATTCCGCCGTTTCGAGCGGCTGGCGCAGTGCGTCGAGCACCTGCGGCGTGAACTCCGGAAACTCGTCCAGGAACAAGACGCCATGATGGGCGAGCGAGGCCTCGCCGGGCTTGGCGCGTAAGCCGCCACCGACCATGGCGGCCATGGTTGCGGAATGGTGCGGCGTGCGGAACGGCCGCCGATCCGAGAGTTTGCCGCCCGGCAACTGCCCGGCGATCGAGTGGATCATCGACACTTCGAGCAGCTCGGCCGGATTGAGCGGCGGCAGGATCGACGGCAGCCGCGCGGCGAGCATCGATTTCCCCGACCCCGGCGGTCCCACCATCAGCAGATTGTGGTTGCCAGCAGCAGCCACCTCCAGCGCCCGCTTGGCGCTTTCCTGTCCCTTGATGTCGGCGAGATCGGGCAGGTTGGCAGCGCCCGAGCGGATCGCGGCTTGAGGCCGCGAAAGCACCTGCGTGCCGCGGAAATGGTTGGCGATCGCGATCAGGCTGCGCGGTGCGAGAATGTCGATCTCCGCACCTGCCCAGGCAGCCTCCGCCCCGCTTTCGGCCGGGCAGATCAGCCCCTTGCCGAGCGCATTGGCGCCGATCGCGGCGGGAAGGGCGCCGGCAACGGCGGCAATGGTGCCGTCGAGATTGAGCTCGCCGATCACGACATAGGGTGAGAGCGCATCGCCGGGAATGGCGCCGAGCGCCGCCATCAGGCCCAGCGCGATCGCAAGATCGAAGTGGCTGCCTTCCTTCGGCAGATCGGCGGGGGCGAGATTGACGGTGACGCGCTTGGCCGGCAGCGCCAGACCCGAAGCATGAAGCGCTGCCTGCACCCGCTCGCGGCTTTCGGCCACTGCCTTGTCCGGCAGGCCGACGATCTGCATGCCGACTTTGCCCGGCGCGACCATCACCTGAACGTCGACCGGCAGACCCTCGATACCCTGAAATGCGACCGTGCTGACGCGCGCGACCATGGTTGCTCCCTCGCCCGGGCGGCCCGTCATTACGGGCGCCGCAACCGCCTTGGGTTGCAAGACGGAGCCTTGCACGGTTCACGCACAAAAACAAGAACAATTACGGAACATCTGAGGCAAGACCTACGCGCTGTCGTTGGCAAGGGCACAACCCCGCAGCCGCGGGCGGAAGCCCGCGGCAATCTCCGTCATCTGGAGACAGGTTCTACCGGAAGCGCCGGATCAGGCGCGTTTGCGCTCGATCGCGTCCCAGAGCAGGCTCGCAACATCGGCGCCGCCAAACTTCTTGACTTCGCGAATGCCGGTCGGCGACGTGACGTTGATCTCGGTCATGTAGTCGCCGATGACGTCGATGCCGACGAAGAGGAAGCCGCGGGCTTTCAGCGCCGGAGCGATGCGGGCGCAGATTTCCTTTTCGCGCGCCGTAAGCTCGGTCGCCTCCGGCCGACCGCCGGCATGCATGTTGGAGCGCGCATCATGTTCGGCCGGAACGCGGTTGATGGCGCCGACCGGCTCACCATCGACGAGCAGGATGCGCTTGTCGCCCTTGCGCACCGCCGGCAGGTATTCCTGGGCGATGAAGGGCTCACGGAACATCTGGCCGAACATTTCCAGAAGGGAAGACAGGTTGCGGTCGTCACGGGTCGAATGGAAGACACCGGCGCCGCCATTGCCGTAGAGCGGCTTCAGGATGATGTCGCCCATCTCCTGGCGGAAGCTGGCGATCTCCTGGGGGTCGCGGGTGATCAGCGTCTTCGGCATCAGGTCGGCGAATTCGGTGACGAAGATCTTCTCCGGCGAATTGCGCACCCAGGCCGGATCGTTGACGACCAGCGTCTTCGGATGCAGGCGTTCCAGAAGATGCGTCGAGGTGATGTAGCCCATGTCGAAGGGCGGATCCTGGCGGAGCAGGATGACGTCCATGGTCGACAGATCGACGCGTTCGGCTTCGCCAAGCGTGAAGTGATCGCCCTTGACGTCGCGCAGCGTCATCTGCTGCACGCTCGCATAGACCTTGCCGTCGCGCAGCGACAGTTTTTCGGGCGTGTAGTGGAAAAGGCGGTAGCCGCGCGACTGTGCCTCGAGGCTCATGGCGAAGGTAGAATCACCCGCAATATTGATGCCCGACACATGGTCCATCTGGACCCCGACATTGACGATTTTCGCCATCTTCCCGTCCCCTGTGGATCACGCCAAGCGTGATCGATTTCAAATCGTCAGAACGGAAGAGGACGAGAAAACCGCTGCCCTCTCCCGCACTGGAAAAGCCCTCGACATGTAGAATGCGGGCGTGCCTTAGGCAAGGAGAGCTGAGCCTATTCGAAGCCTTCGACCACGCAGGTGATGAGATCGTGATCCGAAAGCGGCCGGCCGGTTTCATCGAGCGAGGGAATGATCCTGGTTTCGCCGATCTTCAGGCCGCGCGCGAGGAACCAGTCGAGCTTCATCGCGCGCTCCGGCCAACGGGTGATCAGGCTCGGCCGGGTGGTCATCACCTCAAGTGGTCCACCGTGACGGGTGAAGCCGCGGGCAGCGCTCATCGCAAAGAGCCCTTCGGCTTCGAAGTCGCCGCCAGCATGGTTGCCGGTGTTGAGATCGCCGCCGATCAGCACCGGCAGACCGGGAAAGGCTTCGTCGAGCGCATCGATCAATTCCCTGACCTGGCGTTCGCGGTAGGCCGCGGTCGTCGCGCTTTCAAGATGGGTGGAGACGGCGACGAAGGGGCCTGACTCGGTCTCGATAACGGCACCGATCGCGAAACGCTCGCCGAGACGCGGCTGTTCGCCATCGGTGAACCAGAGACGCTCGCCCCAGAGGCGCAGCATGAAGGGCCGGCCGAGCGGCACCGAAGCCATCAGCGCATTGCCGTGAAAGCCCCTGGCGTTGAAATCATCCTCGCAGAACGCGCGCTCGGTATCGGAGCCGAGGCCCATCTCAATGAATTCGATGCCATAGGCATATTGCATGCCGAGTATAGCAGCGACTTCGGCGGTCGGATGGCGCTGGCCGGTGCGGGCCATGCCGTTGTCCATTTCCGATAGCAGCACGACTGGGGCCCTGGTTGCTGCGAGATGTCCAGCACTTTCCGGTGCGAACAGGCAGCGCTCCAGGTTCCAGGCAGCGACGGTGAAGGGAAAGGCGAGCGGCGCGGTCGAGGACGGCGCGGCGCCGACCTCGATGCTGTTCATTTCCGGTCGCGCGGCCATGGCGGCGTCATGGGCCGCAATGGTGCGCAGCATCGAAGCAAATCCTGCACGCAGTTCGAGCGATGGAACGGCAAGCTGCTCAACGGCTTCATGGATCACGATGCCGTCTCCAGCCGAAGGTTCTGCGCCGGTGCATCACCGGCAAAAGACGTGCCCCGTTCCAGCCGCTTGCCGGTTTCGGGCGAGAAGAAGTGCAGGCGGTCGACGGCAATCGTCACGGCGAGATCACCGGAAAGCGGCATTTCCGGAGAGAGCGCTATCGTCAGAGGTTGGCCCTCGATGGTGCCGTGCACGAGCCGCTGAGCACCGAGCTCCTCGACATAGTCGACCTGGAACAGCATCGCATCCTCGCCGACACCGGCAAGCCGGAGGTCCTCGGCGCGCAGGCCGACGGTCACAGCGCCTTCGACCGGGGCGCGGCTGCCAAGCTCAATCCTGTAGAGGCCGATCTGCAGGCTGCCGCCCTCGATCTGGCCCTTGATCAGGTTCATCGCCGGCGAGCCGATGAAGCTCGCGACGAAGGTCGAGGCCGGACGGTGGTAGACGTCGAGCGGACGGCCGATCTGCTCGATCCGGCCGCCGTTCAGCACCACCAGCCGGTCGGCGAGCGTCATCGCTTCGAGCTGGTCGTGGGTGACGTAGAGCGAGGTCGTGCCGAGGCGCTTCTGCAGGCGCTTGATCTCGCCGCGCATCGAGACGCGCAGCTTGGCGTCGAGGTTGGAGAGCGGCTCGTCGAACAGGAAGGCCGCCGGCTTGCGCACGATCGCGCGGCCCATGGCGACGCGCTGACGCTGGCCACCGGAAAGGGCGCGCGGCTTGCGCGCGAGATAGGGCTCGATTTCCAGCATCCGCGCGGCTTCGGCGACGCGGGCATCGATCTCGGCCTTGGGCGTCTTGCGGTTCTTCAGGCCATAGGCGAGGTTGTCGTAGACGGTCATGTGCGGATAGAGCGCATAGTTCTGGAAGACCATGGCGATGTCGCGCTCGGCCGGATCGACGTCGTTGATGACGCGCGAACCGATGGTCACCGTGCCCTTCGAAATCGTCTCGAGCCCGGCGACCATGCGCAAAAGCGTGGACTTGCCGCAGCCGGACGGGCCGACCAGCACGATGAACTCGCCGTCCTCGATATCGATCGAGACGGATTTCACCGCCTCGACATTGCCGTGATAGATCTTCGAGACCTCGGCGATGGTAATGGCCGCCATGGCTGCCTCCGTTAAAATGGTACCGTTTCAGAAGCGGGCGGGACAGTTGTCCCGCCTCCACTCCGCTTACTTGTCGCTTTCGGTCAGGCCCTTGATGAACCAGCGCTGGAAGATCACGACGATCATCACAGGCGGCAGCATGGCGAGGATCGCCAGTGCAAAGGCCTCGTTGTAGTCGGGGATGTTCGAGCCGACCCAGACAAGCAGGATCTGCTTGATGCCGCGAACCAGGGTGAAGAAGCCTTCGTCGGTGGTCATCAATGTGGGCCAGAGGTACTGGTTCCAGCCGTAGACGAACATGATGATGAAGATCGCCGCCATCATGGTGCGCGACAGTGGCACGAGCACGTCGATGAAGAACTTGAACGGCCCGGCGCCATCGATGCGCGCCGCCTCAAGCAGCTCGTCCGGCACCGACTTGAAGAACTGCCGGAAGTAGAACGTACCCGTCGCCGAGGCGAGCAGCGGCACGATCAGGCCGGTGTAGGTGTTGGTCAGCTTCAGCGTGTTCATCACTTCGTAGGACGGAAGGATGCGCACTTCGAGCGGAAGCAACAGCGTGGTGAAGATTACCCAGAAGAAGAAGGTCGCCAGCGGAAAGCGGAAATAGACCAGCGCATAGGCCGCGAGCATCGAGAGCACGATCTTGCCGACGGCGAAACCTAAGCCGAGGATCATCGAGTTCAGCATCATGTTGAAGCCGGTGATCTTGCCGGTGAAGCCGCCTTGACGGGTCAAGACCGTCTGGTAGGTCTCGACGAAATGGCCGCCCCAGGTGAGGCTGAGGCCATTGCGGTGGATATCGGCTGCCTCGTGCGTCGAGGTCATGAAGGCGACGACGACCGGCGCCACCATGATGAAGACGCCGAAGAGCAGGATGACGTGGTCGAAAATCTTGGTGCGATACATCGGCGCCGCCTCAGTTGTAGTGCACGCGCCGCTCGATGAAGCGGAACTGGAAGATGGTGAGAACGAAGACGATCAGCATCAGGATCACCGACTGGGCCGAAGAGCCGCCGAGATCGTTGCCGCGGAAACCGTCCATGTAGACCTTGTAGACAAGGGTGATCGGGTTGTTGGCGGCCTTGTCCTTCACCATCACGTCGATGACGCCGAAGGTATCGAACAGCGCATAGGTGACATTGATGATCAACAGGAAGAAGGCGGTCGGCGCCAAGAGCGGCAGGATCACCGTCCAGAAGCGGCGGAAGCCGGAGCGGCAATCGATCGCCGCCGCCTCGCGCACCGAGACCGGGATGCCCTGCAGGCCCGAGAGGAAGAAGATGAAGTTATACGGGATCTGCTTCCAGACGGAGACGACCACCATGGAAAAGGCGGTGTCGAAGTAATTCAGACCGACCTTGATGTCCCAGCCGAACCAGCGGGCGAGTTCGACGATCGGGCCGATATGCTGGTCGAAGAACATCATGCCGATGAGGCCGGCGACCGGCGGCGCGATGGCATAGACCCATATGAGCAGCGTCTTGTAGGCGGCGTTGCCGCGGATGACGCCATCGGCCTTGACGGCGAGCAGCAAGCCGATCGACAGCGCGAAGAAGGTGACGAGCGCCGTGAAGACGGCAGTGAAGCGGGCGATTCCGAGATACTCGCCCGATTTCAGCACGTCGGTATAGTTCGTCATGCCGACGAAGGTCGAGCCGAAGCCGAAGGGGTCTTCCAGATAGAAGGACGACTGGATCGCCTGAACCGACGGCCAGTAGAAGAAGATGAAGATGATCGCGAGCTGTGGCGCGAGGAAGAGGTAGGGCAGGAACGGCGAGGAGAACTGAACGCGCTTGGCAACGCCTTCTCCTCCGCTCTTCGACTGGCCACCGAAAAACCGGAAGGCGCCGAAGCGACGCCCGCCGGTTTGGGTTCCGGTTCCTCCCCGCGAGGCGGGGAGGAGATCTGTCGCGGTCGACATGGAGATCAGCCGGCCGTCTTGGCGAAGCGAGCGAGCAGCTCGTTGCCTTCCTTTTCGATCGTGTCGAAAGCGTCCTTGACGGTCGTTTCGCCCGAGAAGATGCGGCCGTATTCGCGTTCCATGATTTCGCGGATCTGCGGGTAGAAGCCGAGGCGGTAGCCCTTCGACCAGTCACCGGCCGGCAGCAGCAGCTGCTTGATGCCGACTTCAGCAACCGGCTTTTCCTTGTAGTAGCCGTCCTTCTGGGCGAGCTCGTAGGCTGCCTTGGTGATGGCAACGTAACCGGTGGCCTTGTGGTAGAAGTACTGGATTTCCGGCGAGGTCAGGAACTGGAAGAAGTCGGCAACGCAGTTGTTCTCTTCATCCGACTTGCCGGACATGGCAAACAGTGCCGCGCCGCCGATGAAAGAATTGGTGCCGGCACCCTTGATCGAGCCCCAATAGGGCAGGAAGGTTGCCGAGAACGGCATCTGCGCCGTCTTCTGCAGGCCGCCGAAGGAGCCCGACGAACCGATCCAGAACGCAGCCTTGCCTTCTTCGAAGACCTTCTGGTTGTCGTTCCAGCCGGCGCCGTAGAAAGCGAAGTAGCCTTCGTCCTTCCAGGCCTTGAGCTTGTCGAACATCATGATGAGGTTCGGGTCGGTGACCTTCAGCTGCGTGTCGACGACGGCGTCATAGCCGTTGTTGTTGGTGGCGAACTGGATGTTGTTGCGGGAGAAGAAGTTCTCCGTGAACTGCCAGGTGAGCTGCGACTGGACGAGCGGGATGTAGCCGGCTTCCTTCAGCTTCGGGGCAACCGCTTCAAACTCTTCCCAGGTCTTCGGCGCTTCGACGCCGGCCTTCTTCAGGGCCTCGTCGTTGATGTACATGATCGGCGCGGAGGAATTGAACGGCATGCCGACGAACTTGCCCTCGCTGTCGGCGTAAAAGTAGCGCACGCCGTCAATGAAGGCGTTGCGGTCGAAGTTGTGGCCAGCCTTGATGATCAGGTCTTCGGCCGGAATGACCGCGCCCTTGGCGTTGATGATCGTGGCGGCGCCGGCGTCGAAGACCTGCAGGATGTTCGGCTGTTCGCCCGAACGGAATGCGGCGATGCCGGAAGCGAGCGCTTCCTCGTAAGTGCCCTTGGAAACCGGGGTCAGCGCGCAGGCGCTTTGGGCTTCGTTGAACTTCTTGGAAACTTCATTGATGACTTCGCCGTTGCGGCCGGCCATGCCGTGCCACCAGGTGATATTGGTCGCGGCAAATGATGACGTCGCGGAAAAAGCGAAGCTAAGGGCTGCGAATGAAAACTTCTTGAACATGACTTGGTCCCTCTCCACCGGGTTGCGGATGGCTTGGACTAGTGACGTTCAATGACAGGCCCGTAACGCTTTTATGTCGGAACGATTACAAATTCGCGATTTTGTTCCAAGGCGGGATGCGGGCGGAACACCGCAATCATTTTCCCTCATCCCGCGCCGGTTCAGAAGGCATCCGGCAGATGCCGCGGCCAGCCCCAAGGGGTCACCGTGATGATGTCGTAGCGCACGGAAAGCCTGTTGAAGTCCGGTTGCCTGGCCAGCCAGAGATCGCTCGCAGCGCGAATGCGTTTTTGCGCCGTGGCCGTCACCGCGAATACGCCGTCCTCGGCCGAGCGGCGCGCCTTGACCTCGACGCAGGCAATGAGATCGCCGCGCCGGGCGATGATGTCGATCTCGCCGAGCTTGGTGCGATGGCGCATGGCGACGATGCGGTAGCCCTTCAGCAGCAGGCAGAGCGCCGCGCGGTATTCGGCGAGTTGCCCCCGCCTCAGCGCTTTCAGCTTCCGCCGGTCGCTGCCGTCAGCCGTCATGGCGCTTCTTCAGCTGCAGCAGCCGGTCATAGAGCTCCTTGCGCGGCACGCCCGTCTGGCGGGCGGCTTCGGTCGCCGCCTTGCCGGCCGGCATGTCGGCGACAAGGCTCAGCAGCAGGGCGTCGACATCGGCCGCTTCCGGCTCGGGTGCGGCATCCGGCGGCCCGATGACGAGCACGATCTCGCCTTTGACGGCGCCAGCTTCTCCATAATGTGCAGCAAGCTCGCCGAGCGTGCCGCGGCGGAACTCCTCGAAGGTCTTGGTGAGCTCGCGGCAGACGGCAGCCCGCCTACCCTCGCCCAGCACCTCGGCTGCGGCCGCCACTGTCGCGGCGATGCGGTGCGGCGATTCAAAGAACATGATTGTCGCCGGCACGGCCGCTAATTCCCTGAGGCGATCGCGTTTCGCCTTGTCCTTGGTCGGCAGGAAACCGGCAAAGAGGAAGGCATCGTTTGGCAGGCCGGAGCCGACGAGTGCTGCAAGCGGCGCCGAGGCGCCCGGGATCGGCACGACGCGATGACCGGCTTCGATCGCAAGCTGCCCCAGCCGGTAGCCCGGGTCGGAAACCAGCGGTGTTCCGGCGTCGGAAACGAGCGCCACCGATCGCCCTTCGGCGAGTGCTGCAAGCAGCCGGGGGCCGGCTTCGTCGGCATTGTGCTCGTGATAGGCGTAGGGCCGGTTCACGATGCCATAGCGGTCGAGCAGCACGCGCGTAACCCTCGTGTCCTCGCAGGCGAGCACATCGGCGCCGGCAAGCGTTTCCAGTGCGCGCAGCGTAATGTCGCCGAGATTGCCGATCGGGGTCGCCACCAGATAGAGCGCCGCATCGAGGGGCCGGGCCGGAACGCTGACATTGTGCAGGCGATAGCTACGCTCTCTCTGCCCGCCCGATGCTTCCGATGTCTTCTGCTTTTCCACCTGTAACGTCCTGATCGTGCTCACCGATGCGTCGGTCCGGTCTTTATGAGTGAGCCGGCAGGGCAGGGCAAGGGCAAGGCAATGGTCCAGCGCGCTGCATCTGGGGACAGAAGCCCTTAAACCCCTTGCGTTCCGGGCGCTGTTTCTGCCATTTTGCCGGTCCACATATTTCCGGTCGGTCGGCCGGGACACTCGCAGTTGACGCTCAGGCGGACGCCTCGTCTGCCGGGCAATGGTTGAAAGCGGCATCCCATGCGCATTACTCTCGAGCGGTCCAACCTCCTGAAATCGCTGAACCACGTGCACCGCGTGGTCGAGCGGCGAAACACGATCCCGATCCTCTCGAACGTGCTCTTGCGTTCCGACGGTGCGAGCCTCGAAATGAAGGCGACCGACCTCGACCTCGAAATCACCGAGGCGACACCGGCGCAGGTGGAACAGTCGGGCGCCACCACGGTGCCGGCGCATCTGCTCTACGACATCGTGCGCAAGCTGCCTGACGGTTCGGAAGTGCTGCTCGCCACCAATGCCGAGGGCACGGCGATGACCGTTGCCTCGGGCCGTTCGAAATTCTCGCTGCAGTGCCTGCCGCAGTCCGACTTCCCGGATCTCACCGCCGGCAGCTTCTCGCACTCCTTCCGCCTCAAGGCGACCGACCTCAAGATGTTGATCGATCGCACCCAGTTTGCGATCTCAACCGAGGAAACCCGCTACTATCTCAACGGCATTTTCGTGCACACCGTCGAGAGCAAGGGCGAACTGAAGCTGCGCGCCGTCGCCACGGACGGTCACCGCCTCGCCCGCGCTGACGTTGAAGCCCCGTCCGGCTCCGAAGGCATGCCGGGCATCATCATCCCGCGCAAGACCGTCAGCGAACTGCAGAAGCTGCTCGACAACCCGGACCTCGTCGTCACCGTCGAAGTCTCGGACGCCAAGATCCGACTGACGATGGGTTCGATCGTCATGACCTCGAAGCTGATCGACGGCACCTTCCCGGATTACCAGCGCGTGATCCCGGCCAACAACGACAAGGAACTGCGCGTCGATTGCCAGTCCTTCGCCCAGGCCGTCGACCGCGTTTCGACGATCTCGTCGGAGCGCGGCCGCGCCGTCAAGCTGGCGCTGAACGAAGGCCAGATGACGCTGACGGTCAACAATCCGGATTCGGGTAGTGCCACGGAAGAACTGCCCGTTGGCTACGACCACGACCCGCTCGAAATCGGCTTCAACGCCAAGTATCTGCTCGACATCACCTCGCAGCTGACCGGCACCGATGCGATTTTCATGCTGGCCGATCCGGGCTCGCCGACGCTCGTTCGCGATCTTGCTGCCGAGGATGCGCTTTACGTGCTGATGCCGATGCGCGTGTAACGCGGGCCTGACGCGGTGCGAAATACCAACCCGTCACGCCCGCTCGTGACGGGTTTTTTGTTGATCGATCCATCCGGCGTCTGTTGATAAGGCGACGCTTTCAGGCGCAGACAGACTTGTTTTTGCCGCAGATGGGGACACATTATGATTGCCGCCGCCCGGATCGGCTCGAATCAACGAGCCGGGATCACAGCGGGCGGCCCGAATGAGGAGAGGACGACGGTTTTGAGGGGTTCAATGAATTTGCGCGTGAAGGTGAAGGAACGGCTCGGACGGAAGTTCGATGAGGAAATTCGCTTTTTCAAGGGATGGATGAGCAATGCCAAGGCTGTCGGCGCAATCCTGCCGACCTCTTCCATAACCGCGCGCCGAATGGCGAGCGTCATCAATCCTGCTTCGGGCCTGCCGGTTCTTGAGCTGGGCCCGGGCACGGGTGTCATCACGAAGGCAATTCTGGAACGCGGCCTGCCCGCATCGAGCCTTGTCTCGGTCGAATATTCGACCGACTTCTATAACCAGCTCAGGGCCAACTTCGCCGGCGTCAATTTCGTCAATGGCGATGCTTTCGATCTGGAACATACGCTCGGCGAGCTGAAGGGACAGACCTTCGACAGTGTCGTCTCGGCAGTGCCGCTCTTGAACTTCCCGATGCATCGGCGCGTCGAGCTGATCGACGACCTGCTCTCGCGCATTCCGGCCGGCCGGCCGGTCGTGCAGATTTCCTATGGGCCGCTCTCGCCCGTCGTCGCCATGCCGGACCGCTACAGCATCCAGCATCTCGACTTCGTCGTGCGCAACATCCCGCCGGCACAGCTTTGGGTCTATCGTCGGGCGCACTGACGGGATGTTCGGCGTCTACGTCACCCATCCGCAGGTCTGGATCGATCCGGACGTGCCCGTCCCGCAATGGGAACTTTCCGCTGTTGGCCGCGATCGTGCGGCCCTGACGGCGGCGTTGCCGTGGGTGCGCTCGCTCGGGAGGATCGTCTCGAGCGACGAAACCAAGGCGATCGAAACGGCCCAGCTGCTTGCCGATGCCGCCGGCCTGACGGTCGAAATTCACCATGACATGGGCGAGAACGATCGCTCCGCCACCGGCTTCCTACCGCCGCCGGAATTCGAGAAAGCGGCCGACTGGTTCTTCGCCCATCCGGCGGAAAGTTTTAAGGGCTGGGAGCGCGCGATCGACGCCCAGACGCGGATCTCGGACGCAGTGTTCCGTGTCCTCGAAGGGCACGACACCAAGATCCCAATCGCCTTCGTCGGCCATGGCGGCGTCGGCACCCTTTTGAAGTGCCGGCTGCTTGGCGCGCCGATTGCCCGCAGTTCCGACCAGAAGGGCGGTGGCGGCGGCAACGTCTTCGCTTTCCGCCTTGCGGATCGCGCCGTCGCATGCGACTGGACCCCGATGGAAAACTGGCAGGGGATCTAGACGATGACCGAAACCGCGCGCGACAGATTGATCGTAGGCCTCGACCTTCCGACGATCGCCGATGCCGAGAGGATCGTGTCGACGCTCGGGAACGACGTCTCCTTCTACAAGATCGGCTATCAGCTGGTCTTTGCCGGCGGGCTTGAATTCGCGCGCGACCTTGCCGCCAGCGGCAAGAACGTCTTCCTCGACATGAAGCTGCTCGATATCGACAACACGGTTGCCAAGGGTGTCGAGAACATCGTCAAGATGGGCATGTCGATGTTGACCCTGCACGCCTATCCGAAGGCGATGAAGGCGGCCGTCGAAGCCGCTAGAGGTTCCGATCTCTGCCTCCTCGGCGTCACCGTGCTCACCTCGATGGACGAGCAGGACGTGATCGATGCCGGCTACGAATACGACCCGCACACGCTGGTGCTGCGCCGGGCCGAACAGGCGCGCGCCGCCGGCATGGGCGGCATCGTCTGCTCGGCGGAAGAATCCGCAGCGGTCCGCAAGATCATCGGACCGAACATGGCGCTGGTGACGCCGGGTATCCGCCCTGCCGGCGCCGACAAGGGCGACCAGAAGCGGGTGATGACGCCGGCCGAAGCCTTGAAGGCCGGATCCAGCCACCTCGTCGTCGCGCGCCCAATCGTCGCAGCCGCCGAGCCGCTTGCGGCCGCCCGCGCCATTCTCGCGGAAATGAACGGCGCGCTTGCCCGCTGATGCGGGCGGCGCCAGGAACCCATCGCGATCCGCTTGACCTCAATCAAAATTTGCCGGAAGTAAGTCTCCCGTCAGCCTTCAGCGGTGCAAGACGAGGAGTTCACTATGGCCAAGGGATACTGGATCGCACGGGTCGATGTCCGCGACCCCGAGCGCTACAAGGATTATGTGACGGCAGCAAAGCCGGCCTTCGAGAAATACGGCGCGAATTTTCTCGCGCGCGGCGGCGAACATCATCGCCTTGAGGGCGGCGTGCGCGCGCGCAACGTCGTCATCGAATTTCCGTCGCTGCAGGCAGCGGTCGACTGTTACAACTCGCCCGAATACCAGATTGCCGCCGCGATCCGCCAGGAAGTCGCCGACGCGGAGATGGTCGTCGTCGAAGGCGTCTGACGACCCGGCATCCCCATCTTCCGACAGACCCGACAAGCCGCGTGGATTGGCCTTCACCTCTCGCGGCTGTTGGGCTATGTAGCAATCAATTCTTTCCTCTGCGATCAGGAGTGCGTTTCCCATGACCTTGTCCAACCTTCCGCCGCTGGTGACGATTTTCGGCGGATCCGGGTTCGTCGGCCGTCATGTCGTGCGCGCACTCGCCAAGCGCGGCTACCGCATTCGCGTTGCCGTTCGCCGGCCCGACCTTGCCGGCCACCTGCAGCCGCTCGGCAATGTCGGCCAGATCTCCTTTGTCCAGGCGAACCTGCGGTACCGGAAATCCGTCGATCGCGCCGTCGAAGGCTCCGACCACGTCATCAACTGCGTCGGCGTGCTGTTTGAAAAAGGCCGCAACACGTTTGACGCCGTCCAGGATTTCGGCGCGCGCGCGGTGGCAGAAGCGGCACGTAGCGTCGGCGCCACGCTGACGCACATTTCGGCGATCGGCGCGGACGCTTCCTCGCCGTCGCAATACGCCCGCAGCAAGGGCCGCGCCGAGGCGGCGATCCTGGAAACGAAGCCTGACGCGATCATCCTGCGTCCGTCGATCGTCTTCGGTCCCGAGGACGGCTTCTTCAACAAGTTCGCCAACATGGCCCGCTTCTCGCCGGTCCTGCCGCTGATCGGCGGCGGCCACACCAAGTTCCAGCCCGTCTACGTGACCGATGTCGCCGAGGCCGTGGCGCGCGCCGTCGACGGCAAGATCACCAAGGGCAAGATCTACGAACTCGGCGGCCCGGATGTCTTAAGCTTCCGCGACTGTCTCGAGATCATGCTGAACACGATCGACCGCAAGCGCACGCTCGTCTCGCTGCCCTTCGGCGTCGCATCCTTCATCGGCAGCATCGCGTCGATGGTCCCCTTCATCACGCCGCCGCTCACCCCCGACCAGGTGGTGTTGCTGAAATCCGACAATGTCGTCTCGGCAAAGGCGGTTTCCGAGGGACGTACGTTCGCCGGCATTGGCATCGATCCGACCATGCTGGAGTCGATCCTGCCGACCTATCTGGTGCGCTATCGCCCGCAGGGCCAGTACACGCGCAGCGGCCGCGGCGCCTGATCGCCGCAAAGCCCATCTTATTTTGAACGGCCGCCGGTACCCACGGGCGGCCGTTTGCTGTGGTATCCAGGCAACAGCGTTGCAGTTCTGCCGCAGTTAAGAAAGCGAATGGCATTTACCGCAAATTCAACATGTCCTGATATTGATCATGTCATATCCAGCGACTAAACACCGCCTCGCGCCCCGATCGCAAGGCATGACGGCGGGCGGCAGCAGCAATCTCGAAAGGCATAGCGTCCATGGGCAAGTCGATCGCAATCTTTTTTGCGTCTGCGGCACTGATCATTCTGGCTGGCTCATTCATCGCGCCGAACACGGTCGCGAGCAGCGGCAAGGGTTGCGCGCCGGCCTATGGCGTCGATCCGTGCACGACGGCATCGATCGATCTTTCCGGCAACTAAGGCCGGCGCCCTTTAGATCAGGCAATTCCGGACGGAAAGCGGCTTCGCGCTTTTCCTGGAATTGCTTTGGAAGGGCATAGTTAGAGTTATTGGCGGGGGCCAGTGGCCGCGTGCGTTTCACCTTGAGACGCACGCGGCTTTGTTTTTGAGGCCTTATCCGAGTTCGAAGAAGACTGAGGTCAAAGAAAAAGGCGCGTCCAGAACGCGCCTTTTTCATTTGAGATCGTTGATCCCGAGATCAGCCGAGCAACCAGAGGCCGATCAGGCCGGCCGTGCCGACGACGATGCGCCAGATGGCGAAGGGCGTGAAACCGCGCCGCGAGACGAAATCGAGCAACGAACGCACGACGAAGATGCCGGCGACGAACGCCGCGATGAAGCCGACGGCGATCAGGGTGAAATCGTCGAAGGAGAGCGCGTCGCGGTTCTTATAGAGGTCCAGCGTGAAGGCGCCGAGCATGGTCGGCATCGCCAGGAAGAACGAGAACTCCGCGGCCGAGCGCTTGTCGGTCCCCATCAGCAGGGCGCCGGCGATCGTGGCACCGGAACGCGAGGTGCCGGGGATCATCGCCAGGCACTGGAACAGGCCGATCTTCAGCGCCAGCGACGGCGGATAGTCCATGACGTCAGTGTAGCGCGGCTTCAGCGGCAGGTGGTCGATCACGTAGAGGATGAAGCCGCCGACGATCAGCACGACACAGATGAGCATCGGCGTTTCGAACAGCACCGTCTTGATGAAATCATGGGCGATTGCGCCGATGACGGCCGCCGGCAGGAAGGCGATCAAAACGGACAGGACGAAGCGGCGCGCCTTGATGCTCGTCGGCAGCGCCAGCGCGATCGACAGAAGCTTCTGGAAATAGACGAGCAGGATGGCCAGAATGGCGCCGAGCTGGATGAGGACGGCGAAGGTGTTGCCCGGCGACCTGAAGCCGAGGAAGTGGCCGGCAAGGAGGACGTGCGCCGTCGACGAAACAGGGATAAACTCCGTCAAGCCCTCGATGAGTCCGAGGACAAGCGCGCTGATGATCGATTGATCCGCCATATATGAGATTTTCCTGACAAGTTTTGGAGTGGGAGGAAAAGGCTGATTCGCTTGTGTTTGCCACCACAAATTTCTATAGCTCTATCACAGGAGCCGTGGCCAGACGCTTGCGCCGCCACGCTGACGCCCCCAGCAAAAAGACTCTGAGAAGCCAGATCATCGATGCCGACACTGTATCATCACCCCATGTCCTCCGCTTCACGGTTCGTTCGCCTTATCCTCTCGGAATATGGCTATCAGACGGAATTGTCCGAGGAACAGCCCTGGGAGAACCGGCGCGACTTCCTGGCCTTGAACCCGGCCGGGACGCTACCGGTCTATGTTGACGACAGTATGAGAGCGCTCTGTGGCGCCACGATCATCTCGGAATATCTCGACGAAACGAACGGAATCATGAAGCGGGATCGCCGGCTTCTGGCCGAGGACCCGTTCCAGCGGGCGGAAATCCGCCGCCTGGTCGAGTGGTTCCTGCACAAGATGGAAGCGGACGTGACGCGGCCGCTGGTGCGCGAGCGGATCTTCAAGCTGCAAATGACACCGGACCAGGGCGGCGGCGCGCCCGACAGCAAGGTCCTGCGCACCTCGCGCGCCAATATCCGCCAGCATATGAAGTATCTCTCCTGGCTCGCCGGTTCGCGCACCTGGCTTGCCGGCGACCGCATCTCCTATGCGGATCTCGCCGCGGCCGCGACGGTGTCCGTGCTCGACTATCTCGGCGAGATCGACTGGTCGGATGCCCCGACCGCCAAGGAGTGGTACCAGCGGCTGAAGTCCCGCCCCTCCTTCCGCCCGCTGCTTGCCGAGCGTGTGCGCGGCGTGACTCCGGTTCCGCACTATGCGGACCTCGACTTCTGAGGATGAATCCGTGCCCGGCATCGCTGCCAAGGCTGACAATGGGGATCGACGGCGGCTGAAGCTGACCGAATTCCTGAAAGCCGAGGCGGCAGACAAGGGCTTCGATCTCTGTCGCATCACCCGCCCGGACGCCATTCCCGAGGCGCCGGCTCGGCTCCAGGACTTCCTCGACGACGGCTTCCACGGCACGATGGACTGGCTGGCCGAGACTGCCGAGCGACGCTCCGATCCGCGCACGCTCTGGAGCGACGTGCGCTCGGTGGTGATGTTCGCGATGAATTACGGGCCGGAAGACGATCCGCGCGGGATTCTCGAAAAGACCGATCGCGGCGCGATCTCGGTCTATGCCCAGAACCGCGACTATCATGACATCATCAAAGGCAAGCTCAAGGAAGTGGCGACCCGCTTCGCCGCGCGCGCCGGCGAGGACGTCAAGGTCTTTGTCGACACCGCCCCGGTGATGGAGAAACCACTCTCGGAGAAGGCCGGCCTCGGCTGGCAGGGCAAGCACACCAATCTCGTCAGTCGCGAATTCGGCTCCTGGCTGTTTCTCGGCAGCCTGTTCACCACGGCGGACCTCGTCATCGACGAGCCGGAGCGCGACCATTGCGGCTCCTGCCGCGCCTGCCTCGATGCCTGCCCGACCGGCGCTTTTCCTGCGCCCTATCAGATCGACGCGCGGCGCTGCATTTCCTACCTGACCATCGAGCACAAGGGTCCAATCGACCCGGAGCTGCGCCCGTTGATGGGCAACCGCATCTATGGCTGCGACGACTGTCTCGCCGCCTGCCCCTGGAACAAGTTCGCGCAGGCAGCCTCCGAAATGAAGCTGAAGGCGCGCGAGGACCTGAAGGCGCCATCGCTGGAAGCTTTGCTCGGCCTCGACGACCCGGCCTTCCGCAGCCTGTTCTCGGGCTCGCCGGTCAAGCGCATCGGCCGCGACCGTTTCGTGCGCAACGTGCTGATCGCGGCCGGCAACTCCGGCAACCAGGCGCTCGTGCCTGCCGTCAAGGCGCGCGTCGGCGATGCCTCGCCCGTGGTGCGGGCGATGGCGGTCTGGGCGCTGTCACGATTGGTCGCGCCGGTGGCGCTTGCGCAATTTGCCGAACAATGCGAGCCAGAGACGGACGAAGACGTCCTCAACGAATGGCAAATGGCGGGAGTGAGCCGATGCATGTCCTGATCCTTGGCGCCGGTTACTCCGGTATGGCAATCGCGCGGACCATGGCCCCGACGGCGACAAGCGTTGTCGGCACCACCCGCACCGAGGAGAAGGCAGCGAAGCTCGAAAAGGCCGGCATCCGTCCGATCCTCTTCGACGGTGAGACCATATCCGATGACCTCGCTGCCGCGCTTGGCCAGGCGACGCACCTGATCCAGTCGATCGCGCCCGGCCGCGACGGCGATCCGATGTTTCGCACTTCCAGCCCGGATCTCGCGCAGCTGGCGCCGAACCTCAAGTGGATCGGTTATCTCTCGACCGTCGGCGTCTATGGCGACCACGGCGGCGAATGGGTCACCGAGGACATGCTGCGCAAACCGGTCTTGGCCCGCTCGGTCGAGCGGGTGGAGGCGGAGGATGCCTGGATCGCCTTCGGCGCGAAGCAGGGCATTCCGGTTGCCGTGTTGAGGCTTGCCGGCATCTACGGCCCCGGACGCAACGCCTTCTGCAATCTCGCAAACGGCACGGCCCGGCGCCTGATCAAGCCTGGGCAGGTGTTCAACCGCATCCGGGTCGAAGATATCGGCGCGGCCACCCTGTTCCTCGCCAACAACGGCACGAGCGGCGTCTTCAACATCACCGACAACGAGCCGGCGCCACCACAGGACGTGGTGCTTGAGGCCGCGCGGCTGATGGGCGTCGAACCGCCGCCGGAAATTCCCTTCGAGCAGGCGGAGCTGTCACCGATGGCCCGCTCCTTCTATGGCGAGAACAAGCGGGTATCGAACGCCCGCATGCGCGCCACCGGTTTCGAGTTCGCGTATCCGGATTATCGCGTTTCGCTTGCGCAGCTCTGGCAATCCGGCACATGGCGCAACGCCTGAAACGCAACTCGGCGCTCAATCAATAACATAACCCGAAATGCTTATAGAAAGCCGATAGTCAGTCCATCAGTAATGGCGGCGGCAGCGCCGCCAGAATTGTGACTTTCTCTGGATATTCATTCGATACTTGACGAATTGAATACAACCTGTGCGCTAGTAACGAGTTTTCGACCATCCGGATTCCGGAAATTTCGTCCAATTCGAAATTTTTAATGAAATTTTTCGTTTACCACTGAGTTGCGCCTGCGTGCGGAAGGCTGTGAGCGTTCAACCGCTGATTCCAAAGAACTTCCTGGCTCCATTTAAACTATTTCAAACAATCTTCGTTTTTGAATTTTCGTCATTTTTTAATAAATCCTAATAGATCGTAAATGGTTGAAGCACGTTTTCGCCATTTTTCGCCCCAATTAGCGGTTCCCAGAAGATTTTTATTCAACCATTTGACCGAGGGGATCGCCAGTTGACGCCAGCGAAGATCAAGGCTGCTGCCGCTGCAGCGCTGTTCACGACCGCTATCGGTCTCGTTTCCGTTTCCGATAGCCATGCAGCCGGCGCCGGCTGCGGCGGCGCGTCCTGGTACGCGCTGAGCTCCAAGACCGCCTCCGGCGAGCGCATGAATGCCGCCCGCCTGACCGCCGCCCACCGCAGCCTGAAGTTCGGAACCAAGGTTCAGGTCACCAACAAGCGCAACGGCAAGAGCGTGATCGTTCGGATCAACGACCGTGGGCCATTCATTCGTGGCCGCGTGATCGACCTTTCCAAGGCTGCAGCCTCGCAGATCGGCATGATCCGCTCCGGCCACGCCAGCATCTGTTATCGCGTCATCAATTCCTGATTTTTGAAATACTGCCATCCGACCGATCGTCAGGTGGGTTTACTTGAGAAAGACCATTCTCGGCGGTTAATCTTCTCCGCCGTCTTGCTCTTCGATGCCATCGCCGTTACCACGGCGAAAAAGGAGTTGATCGAAGATGCGTTTGGGCGGCAGGCTCGCTGGAGCCATTGAGGTTCTTGAGGATATCGAAAAGCGGAAGCGCCCGGTCGCCGACGCGCTCAAGGATTGGGGCCTCTCCCATCGCTTCGCCGGATCCGGCGATCGCTCGGCGATCGGCAACATCGTCTACGACGCCCTTCGCATGAAACTCTCGCACGCCTTCCTGATGGACAGCGACAGCGCGTCGGCGCTCGGCCATGCCGTCATGTACCGGCAATGGGGCTTCACCCCGGAAGCGCTCGCTGCCGAACTCGACGGCGACAAATTTGCGCCTGAGATGCCGTCAGCCGAGATGGCGCAAGCCTTCGCCACGCGCCGCCTCGAAGACGCCGCAGCCCACATCCAGGGCGACATTCCCGAATGGGTCCAGGCCTCCTTCGAGGAAAACTTCTCCGACGATTGGCTCGATGAAGCGAAGGCCCTCGCCGGCCGGCCGACGCTCGACCTGCGTGCCAATACGCTGAAGGCCTCGCGCGCCAAGGTGCTGAAGGCGCTGGAGCGCAGCGGTGCCGAACCGGCGACGATCGCCCGCAACGGCATTCGCATTCCGGCCGGCGAAGGCGCCTCGCGCCTGCCGAACGTGACGGCGGAGCTTTCCTTTCAGAAGGGCTGGTTCGAAGTCCAGGACGAAGGCTCGCAGATCGTTGCCGATCTCGCCTTTCCGCAGGAAGGCGAACAGGTGCTCGACTATTGCGCCGGCGGTGGCGGCAAGACGCTCGCCATGTCGGCGGCGATGAACAACAAGGGCCAGGTGCACGCCTACGACACCGACCGCAAACGCCTCGCGCCGATCATCGAACGGCTGAAGCGCGCCGGCACCCGCAATGTCCAGGTGCATGAATCCACTGACAGCCTCGCGCCGCTCGCCGGCCGCTTCGACCGCGTACTGGTCGATGCGCCCTGCACCGGCACCGGCACCTGGCGCCGCCGGCCCGACACGAAATGGCGCCTCAATCAGAAGAATCTTGAAGAGCGCATCTCCCAGCAGGAGGAAGCGCTGGCGAGCGCTGCCCAGTTCGTCCGCCCGGGCGGCCACCTCATCTATGTCACCTGCTCGGTACTGCCTGAGGAAAACGAGGCCCAGGTCTACGGCTTCTGCGAAGACAACCCGGAATTCGAGATCCTGTCGGCAGCCGACATCTGGGCGACGCTCTTTGGAACCGACAAGCCGCAACCCTGGTCGGCCGACATGAAGACGGTGACGCTGACGCCCGCCTCGACCGGCACGGACGGCTTCTTCTTCTGCCTGATGCAACGCAAGGGTTGACGCCTTTTGACAATGGTCAGAACACGCGCATCAGATTGAAAACGTTCTAAACTATACACTTTGACACAAGTTTGCTTTTGGTTCATGAGAGGCGGGCCCGGCCGGGCCCTTTCTCATGGCCCGACGCCTGAACGATGCCGCGTTTGCGCACTCGCTCGGCTGCGCCGAAGGAAGCAACAGGAGAGGGTCATGACCAAGAAATTCATCCGCGGCGCCGCGCTGGCGTTCATGACGGCAACGTCGGCGTTGGCCCTGCAGCCGGCCCACGCCGCAACCGATGCCGCCGCCGTGGTGAAGCATTACACCGCCGTCGCCCATGCCAAATTCGAAGATGCGCTGACGACGGCCGAGGCACTCGACAAGGCGGTCGACGCGCTGATCGCGACGCCGAGCGAAGAAACGCTGAAGGCCGCGCGCGACGCCTGGCGGAAGGCCCGCAACCCCTACCAGGAGACCGAAGTCTACCGCTTCGGCAACGCGATCGTCGACGAGTGGGAAGGCAAGGTCAACGCCTGGCCGCTGGACGAAGGCCTGATCGACTATGTCGACCCGAGCTACGGCAGCGAAAGCGACGAGAACGCGCTGTTCACCGCCAACGTCATCGCCAACAAGACGATTAAGATCGACGGCAAGGACGTCGATGCCAGCAACATCACGCCGGAATTCCTGGCGGGCACGCTGCAGGAAGCCGGCGGCATCGAGGCGAACGTCGCCACCGGCTACCATGCGATCGAATTCCTGCTCTGGGGCCAGGACCTGAACGGCACCAAGGCTGGCGCCGGAAACCGCCCCTATACCGACTATGACACCAAGGCCTGCACCGGCGGCAATTGCGACCGCCGCGCCGCCTATCTGAAGGCCGCGACCGAGCTCCTGGTTTCCGACCTCAAGGAAATGGTTGCCAACTGGACACCGGACGGTGCCGCAACCAAGGCCGTCGAGGCTGACCCGAAGGCTGGCCTCGTCGCCATCCTCACCGGCATGGGTTCACTCTCCTATGGCGAACTGGCCGGCGAGCGCATGAAGCTCGGCCTGCTGCTGCACGATCCGGAAGAAGAGCATGACTGCTTCTCCGACAACACGCACAACTCGCATCTGCACGACGCGATCGGCATCCAGTCGGCCTATAGGGGCGAGTACACCCGCGTCGACGGTACGAAGATGACCGGCCCGTCGCTTTCGGAACTCGTTGCCGCCAAGGACGCAGCACTCGACAAGGAAATGACCGGCAACCTTTCGACCACAGTCGAGAAGATGCAGGCAATGGCCAAGCGCGCGGAAACCACCGAGGCCTACGACCAGATGATCGGCGAAGGCAATGCCGAGGGCAACGCCACCGTGCAGGCGGCGATCGACGGCCTGATCGCCCAGGCAAAGACCGTTCAGCGCGTCATTGCGTCACTGGATCTCGGCACGATCGAGCTTGAAGGTTCCGACAGCCTGGACAATCCTAACGCCGTCTTCCAATAAGCTGAAAAGGCGGGCCGCGCCGGCACCGGTGCGGCCCGATCCTCTACTGATGAAAACTGGCGCTCCTCGCCTTCTCGCGCTTCTTTTTGCGCAGGCGCTCTTTACCGCCTTGCCCGCCCTTGCCGGCGACGGCCTTCCGATCGAACGCACTGACCTCGACATCAAGGACCGCCAGCGCGTCCTGACGGTCACACGGCCGACCGATGACTTCTCGAAGGCGGAAAGCTTCGAGGCCATGTCCGGTGGTGCTGCGACCTCGATCGCGCCCGTCAATGCCGACAGCTTCTCGCAGTTTTCGGCCAATCTCACCTTCCAGGAAGAGGGAGGCTTCAAGCTCGGCAACGCGCTGTTCCGCAAGCTCTGGGTCTCCTCGCCCTCCTCGACCCAAGCCTCCGACGGCCTTGGCCCGCTCTACAACGCCCGCGCCTGCCAGAGCTGTCACCTGAAGGACGGACGCGGACGCCCGCCGGAGGGCTCCACCGATGCGACTTCGATGTTCTTCCGTCTGGCGCGCCCTTCGCGCGACGACGACGAGCGACGGTTGATCGAGACGCATCAGGTCGTCAACTTCCCGGACCCAGTCTATGGTGCCCAGCTTCAGGATAGCGCCGTGCCGGGCCTTGCTGCCGAAGGGCATCTGAAGGTCAGTTACACCGAGCAGCCGTTCACCTTCCCCGACGGCGAGACCGTTTCGCTGCGCCGGCCAAGTTATTCGGTGGCCGATCTTGCCTACGGGCCGCTCGATCCGGCAACGACGCTCTCGCCGCGCGTGGCCCAGCCGATGATCGGGCTTGGCCTCATCGAGGCGATCCATGAGGCGGACATCCTCGCGCTTGCCGATCCTGACGACGCCGACGGCGACGGGATCAGCGGCCGCCCGGCGCTCAGACGTGACGCGAAGACCGGCAGGCTGACCATCGGACGTTTCGGCTGGAAGGCACAGAATGCCACCGTGCGGCAGCAGAGTGCCGATGCCTTTGCCACCGATATCGGCATCTCCTCCCCCGACGCCGACCGGCCGCATGGCGACTGCACTGCCGCCCAAGCGAAATGCCTCACCATGGCGACCGGTGTGCAGGAACGGCTTGGTCCGACCGAAGCGCCCGATCCGGTGCTTAACCTCGTGACCTTCTATTCGGAGAACCTTGCCGTTCCGGCGCGTCGCAAGGCGAGCTTTGCCGAAACGCTTCGCGGCAAGAAGGTCCTCTACGACCTTGGCTGCACGAGCTGCCACACGCCGAAATTCGTCACCCGCCGGGATGCAACAAACAAGGCGCAGTCCTTCCAGCTCATCTGGCCCTATTCCGATTTCCTGCTGCACGACATGGGCGAAGGTCTCGCGGACGGCCAGGAAGTGGGCGTCGCCACCGGCCGCGAATGGCGCACCCCGCCGCTCTGGGGCATCGGCTTGACGAAGACCGTCAGCGGGCACACTTTCCTGCTGCACGACGGACGCGCCCGCAATTTCACCGAAGCGATCCTCTGGCATGGCGGCGAAGGGCAGACGGCCCGCGATGCTTTCGCCGCCCTTGCCGCAAGCGATCGCCACGATCTCCTTGCCTTCCTGGAGTCACTCTGATGCCCTCTACGCATACGCTCACCCTCGCATTCTCCCTGGCGCTGACGACCGCATTGCCCGCAATGGCTCAGGAGGGGAGCGCGCTCTCGCCGCGTGTCGTCAACGAGGCCGCCGTGCCCGCCGTCATGGCCAAGGCCGTCGACGACTTCATCATTCCCGGCTACCGCAATCTGTCGGAAAAGACCGCCGCTGCAAGGCAAGCGACCGCGAAGCTCTGCGAGGCGCCGTCGCAGCCGGCACTCAAGAACGCGCAGAGTGCGTTCTCCGACCTGGTCGGCGCCTGGTCGGCGATCGAGGTCGTGAGGCTTGGTCCGGCTCTCGAACAGAACCGCTTCGAACGCTTCCTCTTCTACCCCGATCGCAAGAGCACCGGGCTCAAGCAGGTGCAGGCGATCCTTTCGAAGGCGGACGAAAGCGCAACGGACGAAGCCAAGCTCAAGGGCAAGAGCGTCGCGGCGCAAGGGCTGGGCGCACTCGAATATGTTCTCTATGGCACGGGCGCCGAGGTGCTTTCGGGCAAGGACGGCGACTTCCGCTGCCGCTATGGCCTGGCGATCACTGGGAACCTCGATGACATCGCCAACGAATTCCTGGCCGCATGGCAGAAGCCCGACGGCATCCAGGCCGCCTGGAAAAACCCAGGCCCCGACAATCCCGAATTCCGCGACAATCGCGAGGCGGCCACCGAACTGCTCGGCATTCTCGTCCATGGCGTCGAGACGGTGAAGGACCAGCGGCTGAAGCCGTTCTACGAAGGCAAGGACGACAAGGGGCATCCGAAGCTTGCGATCTACTGGCGTTCCGGCAACACCATGGCCTCGATCGCCGGCAACGTGCGCGGGCTGAAGACGCTGTTCGACGTCGCCGACATGCAAAGCCTGCTGCCGGAAGACAGCCGCTCCGTGGCGGGTTCGGCCGACTTCGTCTTCAAGTCGGTGATCAGCATGGCCGGCAACATCGATGGACCGATCGACACCGCGCTCACTGACGACGACAAGCGCGCCAAGCTCGCCTTCCTGTCGCTCAACACCAATGACCTCCTCAACCGCCTGAACAGGGATTTCGGCGGCGCGATCGGGCTTGGCGCCGGCTTCTCCTTCGCCGACGGCGACTAGAGCATCCCGCTCGCAGGTGTAGGCACCGGAGCGGAAAAGATGCTCTCGCATCAAAGTGCGTTCAATTGAACGCACGCGCTCCAGAGCGGGATGAGGAAAAGTGTGCGCGGTTTTCCACCCGCATCCCGCTCAAACTCAGAGTGTTGACAATCAAGGCTTTTAGGCGCAAAGCGCTTCCCGTGTCCGCTCTCGCGGGCACGTTTCACCACAAGGACCAACTCACAATGAACCCCGACAGTCGAAGTCGAGCCTTCACGCTCACGGCCGTCGGTCCTGATTTGATCAGGGCTCCGTGGCGGTCGGATGACTCGCCCTATGGAGCCCAATATGCTGCGCATCTACAAAAGCCAGAACAGCCACCTCGTGCTCGTCGACATGCTTGACGGCATCGCATCGCCGACGCCCGCCATCTGGTTCGACCTCTTCAATCCGTCCGTTGAGGAAACGCGCCTGGTCGAGGGCCAGCTCGGCATCGAGATCCCGACCCGTGACGAGATGCAGGAAATCGAGCTTTCCGACCGCCTCTACCAGGAGAACGGTGCCGAGTTCATGACGATGACGGCGACCGCCAAGCTTGACAGCGAGTATCCGGTCAAGGTGCCGGTGACCTTCATCCTCAAGGGCGCGACGCTGGTCACCGTACGCCATGCCGACCCCAAGCCGTTTCAGACCTTTTCCAACCGCATCCAGAAGGCGAACGGCCAGATCTGCGAGACCGGCGAACTGGTGATGCTCGGTCTTCTCGAGGCGATCATCGACCGCACGGCAGACGCGCTGGAGCGTGCCGGCAGCGAGGTCGATGCGATTTCTCGCGAGGTGTTCCGCAAGACGAATGCCAGCGCCACCAAGAAGACACGCGACCTGCAGTCACTGATCGAGCAGATCGGCCAGAAGGGCGACCTCCTGACGGTCATCCGCGAAAGCCTCGTCAGCATCGGTCGGCTCGTCGCCTATCATGTGGCGCTCGAAGGCATGGGGCCACGCAAGGCGGGAAAGGAAAGCCGGCAGCGGATCAAGCTGATCCAGCGGGATGCAACTTCGCTTGGCGACCACGCGCTGTTCCTGTCGAACAAGATCAACTTCCTGCTCGACGCGACGCTCGGCCTCATCAATCTCGAGCAGAACCAGATCATCAAGATCTTCTCGGTCGCCGCCGTCGTCTTCCTGCCGCCGACGCTGGTCGCCTCGATCTACGGCATGAACTTCGGCGTGATGCCGGAGCTGCAGTGGGAGTTCGGCTATCCTGCGGCACTGATGCTGATGGTGATGTCGGCGATCGTGCCCTATTTCTACTTCAAGCGCCGGGGCTGGCTCTGACCCGGCAACCTGCTATATCGCAGCCCTGAGCGGCACCCCCGTTCAGGGCCGCAGATTTCCACGACGAGCGAGGATGGCATGACAGCCGCCACGGGTCTGATCGACCGGCGCAGTTTCCTGAAAATGGCAGGCGCAGCCTGGGTGGCAAGCCT
This sequence comes from Ensifer sp. 22460, assembly GCF_052044935.1. Lineage (NCBI taxonomy): Bacteria > Pseudomonadati > Pseudomonadota > Alphaproteobacteria > Hyphomicrobiales > Rhizobiaceae > Ensifer > Ensifer sp. 22460. The sequence continues at coordinate 164,256 of NZ_JBQENZ010000010.1, read as the reverse complement.
GGCGCCCGACCGGGCTTTCGCCCTAGGCAGAGCCGATGCCGTCTTTGCCTCGGCCTTCATGGCGCCGGATGGAAGCTATGGCGTTGCAACGCTGACGGAAGCCGGCGAGATCATCGACCGCACGGCGCTGCCGGCGCGCGCGCACGGCATGGCCTATTCAGCGGTCAGCCGCCGCGCCGTCGCCTTCGCCCGCCGGCCCGGCACCTATGCGATGATCCTTCCGACCGACGGCTCAGCGGAACCAGTGGTCATCGCTGCAGCAGAAGGCCGGCACTTTTACGGTCACGGTTGTTTCTCGGCGGACGGCAAGCTGCTCTATGCCACCGAGAACGACTTTGCCGGCAATCGCGGCATGGTCGGCATCTATGACGGCACCGACAACTTCACCCGCATCGGCGAATTCCCGACCTACGGCATCGGTCCGCACGACATGACACTTGCTGCCGACGGACGCCTGCTTGCGATAGCCAATGGCGGCATCGAGACCCACCCGGACTTCGGCCGCACCAAGCTCAATCTCGACCATATGGAGCCGAGCCTGACGCTGGTGGACACGAAAACCGGTGCGCTCGTGCAGAGGCACGGGTTACCTGCTGACCTCAGCCGTCTTTCGACGCGGCACGTCGATATCGGCCCAAAGGGCGAGATCTGGTTTGCCTGCCAGTACGAAGGCGCGCGCAACGATCTGCCGCCGCTCGTCGGATCCTTCTCCAAGGGCGAAGACCTGAAATTCCTGTCGTTACCCGAGCGCACGACGGAAGCGCTGGCGAACTATGTCGGCGCGATCGCGGTCAACCGGCACGAAGGGCTTGTTGGCCTGACCTCGCCGAAGGGCGGCGTGGCCGTGACGCTCGATGCCCGAACCGGCACGGTGCTGAAGGAAGAGCGCGTCGTCGATGCAGCAGGGGTCGCCACCGCGGAGCACGGCTTTGCCGTTTCGTCCTATGACGGCCACTTCAAGGCGCGCGAAAGCCGCGTCGCCTGGGATCAGCACATCGTTCGTTTGGCATAGGCCGGAGACATGCCTCAGGCCGAAAAGCGGCCCGCGCCGGAGAGCTTTGCCAAATCGTCCCAGCGATAGGCGGTCTGGTCGTGGTTTTCGCCGCCGAGGCTTACCTGGCCCTGGCCGACGGCAACCGCACCCAGGTGCTCATAGAACGCCCTGTTCGGATTGCTGGAAAGCACCCAGGCAAACAGAGACTTGCCGCCCAGTTCCCGGCAATGGGCGGCAACGCTGCGCACTAGTGCCGAGCCGATGCCGGCGCCTTGGAATTCCTTGAGGATATAGAGCGCATAGAGCTCGCGATCGAAACGCGGCGGCATCGATCGGGCTTTTCCATAATTGGCAAAACCGATCACCTTGTTCGTGCTCATGTCGACCGCGACCAGATGAAAGACATCGGCGACGCGCATGCGCCTTGCGTGGCGCAGCGCCTGCTCTTCGACGCTCATCCCATCGAGGAAGGCGTCGGAAATCAGTCCGCGGAACGTCGATCGCCAGCTTTCGACGATGACGGAGGCGATCATCATGATGTCATCCGGACCGGCCGGCCGGATGTCGATGCGTCTGAAGCTCTTCATGGCACATGATATAGGTGGCAGATCACGGCTTCAAAACGGCAGCCCCCATGGAAAGCCAGAAAGTCTGTTTTATCTGTCGAGGCCATGAACAGAACGATCGTGTACGCAGTCCTATTCGCCACTGGTCTCGGTCTCGCGCCGCCATGCGATTGTGGCTGGCGCAGATGTTCCTCAACGTCCTCTGGTCGCCGCTGTTCTTCGGGATTGAGGACATCTCCTCGGCCCTGATCATCGCGCTATTGATTGCAGTCGCCGGTTTCGTCGTCGCAAGCCGGCGGCGGGATCGCGTTTCGGCCCTGCTGTTCCTGGTCCTATCTCGCCTGGGTTGCGTTTGCGACGACGCTCAACAGCTCGATTTTGCTCATGAATTGAACTTGTCGGACCTTCACGAGCGTGCCACTGTCCCGCAGGCATAATGATGCCACCCGACAAAAAAAGGCCATGTGGACTGATGGACGACCGTGATCCCCCCGATTTCCGAAAGCGCATCCGTGAGAGTTTCGCGCGGCAGGCGGCAATGCGCACGGTCGGCGCCGAACTGACGCTCGTTGAACAGGGCACGGTCGAGATCGAACTGCCGTTCGATGACAAGCTGACGCAGCAGCATGGCTTCCTGCATGCGGGCGTGATCTCGGCGGCGCTGGATTCGGCCGGCACCTATGCCGCCTATTCGGTGATCGACCCGGATGCCTCGATCCTGACGATCGAGTTCAAGGTCAACCTGCTTTCGCCGGGGCGCGGCGAGCGTTTCCTGTTTCGCGGTGAAGTGACCAAACCCGGCTCGACGATCATCGTCTCCGACGGGCGCGGCTACGCGATCCGCGCCGATGGGCCGGCGAAGCTGATCGCCTCGATGACCGGGACGATGATGGTGGTACGCGGACGCCAGGGGATCGAAGGATGAGTTTTGCCGTCAAAACCGTTGCCGGACGCAGGGTTCTCTACGTCATGGCCGTGGATGCCGAATACGGGACGCACCTCAAGCAGCGGATCAAACCGCTGATGACCGGCGTCGGCCCGGTCGAGGCCGCCGTGGTGCTGACGCGAACGCTCGCGGAGCTCGCCGCGGAGCGAGCCCTGCCCGATCTGGTCGTTTCGCTCGGGTCCGCCGGTGGCGCCAGGCTGGAACAGACGGAGGTCTACCAGGCCGTTTCCGTCGGCTATCGCGACATGGATGCCTCGCCGCTCGGCTTCGAGAAGGGCGCAACGCCGTTTCTCGACCTGCCGGCCGTGGTGCCGCTGCCGCTCAGGATTCCCGGCGTGCCGGAGGCCCGGCTTTCGACCGGCGCCAACATCGTCTCGGGCGCGGCGTACGAGACGATCGACGCCGACATGGTGGAGATGGAGACCTTTGCGGTCCTGCGCGCCTGCCAGTCCTTCGGGGTTCCGCTAATTGCGCTTCGCGGCATTTCCGACGGCAAGGCCGAGCTCAAGCACGTCAGCGACTGGACGGAATATTTGCACGTCATCGACGAGAAGCTTGCAGCCGTGATCGACCGGTTGGAGAATGCGATCTCAAGCGGCGCGATCCGGCTCTAAATGTGATCGTAAGTCAGAGCGGGATGCGGTCGGAAAACCGCACACACTTTTCCTCATCCCGCTCTGAAACCCCGGAATTGTCGGGGTGCAATTGAATCGTTGCGCTGATGACGGCCTTTCATTAAAGGCTCGCCATGATCAAGCTTGTTTGAAGGCCCCCAATGACCCAGACAGCCCATCCCGATACCGTCCTCATCGTCGATTTCGGCAGCCAGGTGACGCAGCTCATCGCCCGGCGCGTGCGCGAAACCGGTGTCTATTGCGAAATCGTGCCGTTCCAGTCGGCGGAGGAAGGCTTCCGCCAGCTGAAGCCGAAGGCCGTCATTCTCTCCGGCAGCCCCGCCTCGACGCTCGACATCGGCTCGCCGCGCGCGGCCTCGGTTATCTTCGATTCCGGCCTGCCGGTCTTCGGCATCTGCTATGGCCAGCAGACCATGTGCGCCCAGCTTGGCGGCAAGGTCGAGAGCGGACATCACCGCGAATTCGGCCGCGCCTTCCTGGAAGTCGAAAAGGACTGCCCGCTGTTTGAAGGCCTCTGGTCCGTCGGCTCGCGCCACCAGGTCTGGATGTCGCATGGCGACCGCGTCACCGCGATCCCCGAGGGCTTCGAGGTCGTCGCGACCTCGGCCAACGCGCCCTTCGCCTTCATCGCCGACGAGAAGCGCAAATATTACGCCGTGCAGTTCCACCCCGAAGTGGTGCACACCCCCGACGGGGCCAAGCTGATTGCCAACTTCGTGCACAAGATCGCCGGCATCAAGGGCGACTGGTCGATGTCGGCCTACCGCGCCAAGGCGGTCGAGGCGATCCGCAACCAGGTCGGTGACAAGAAGGTGATCTGCGCGCTTTCGGGCGGCGTCGACAGCTCGGTCGCGGCACTCCTCATCCATGAGGCTGTCGGCGACCAACTCACCTGCATCCTCGTCGACCACGGCCTGATGCGCAAGGACGAGGCGAAGAACGTCGTTGCGATGTTCGAGGAGCATTACAACCTGCACCTCCTGCACGTCGACGCGTCCGACCGCTTCATCGGCGAACTCGAAGGCGTCAGCGACCCCGAGACCAAGCGCAAGATCATCGGCCGCCTGTTCATCGAAGTGTTCGAGGAAGAGGCGAAGAAGCTCGGCGGCGCGGACTTCCTTGCCCAGGGCACGCTCTATCCCGATGTGATCGAAAGCGTCTCGTTTACCGGCGGCCCGTCGGTGACGATCAAGTCGCACCACAATGTCGGCGGCCTGCCGGAGCGCATGAATATGCAGCTCGTCGAGCCGCTGCGCGAACTGTTCAAGGACGAAGTCCGCGTGCTCGGCCGCGAGCTCGGCCTGCCCGACAGCTTCATCGGCCGCCACCCCTTCCCGGGCCCGGGCCTTGCCATCCGCTGCCCGGGCGGCATCAGCCGCGAGAAGCTCGAGATCCTGCGCGAGGCTGATGCGATCTATCTCGACGAGATCCGCAAGGCCGGCCTCTACGACGCCATCTGGCAAGCGTTTGCCGTGCTTCTGCCGGTGCAGACCGTCGGTGTCATGGGCGACGGCCGCACCTATGAGTTCGTCTGTGCGCTGCGTGCCGTCACCTCGGTCGACGGCATGACGGCCGACTTCTACCACTACGACATGGAATTCCTCGGCCGCGCGGCAACGCGCATCATCAACGAGGTCCGCGGCATCAACCGTGTCGTCTACGACGTCACCTCGAAGCCGCCGGGCACGATCGAGTGGGAATAAGCAGTCATCTCGATGCCGTCAGACAAGCTCTATAGCGATCCAAGCCTTGTAGAGTTCTACGACATCGAGAACGGCTGGACCGCTGATTCCGAATATCTGAAGACCATGGCCGCTAGCCGCACCTCGATCCTCGATCTGGGGTGCGGCACCGGCCTATTGGCTGCTGCTCTTGCTGTGAGTGGCAAACGGGTCGTCGGCGTCGATCCGGCGGCCGCGATGCTCGATGTCGCGAGGTCACGACCCGGCGGCGACCGGGTGCGTTGGGTCGAGGGCGACGGGCGGACCATCCGCCTCGACGAGACCTTCGATATGGTGCTGCTCAGCGGCCATGCCTTCCAGGTCTTCCTGACCAGGGAGGATCAGCTCGCCGCACTCAAGACCATCGCAGCGCATCTGGCTCCCGACGGGCGCTTCATTTTCGACAGCCGCAATCCGCTGGTCGAAGAATGGCGGGAGTGGACCGCGGCCGAATCCGAACGGGACATCGTTCATCCGGTCCTAGGCCAGGTTCTCGCCTGGAACGACGTGCAGCATGATCCGGTGACGGGTATCGTGGAATACGGAACTTTCTATCGGATCGCAGCCGACGGACGCACTTACGCGGCCCAGTCGAAAATCGCCTTCCCTTCCCATGAAGACCTCGTCGCGATGATGGACGAGGCCGGGCTCGTCGTCGAACAGTGGCTCGGCGGCTGGGACGGCAGTTCGTTCGAAACTTCCGCGCCCGAGATCATTCCGATCGGCCGGCTGAGATAGCCGCTTGCCCGGTGCCCGGAAAGCGATCGCGATGCGTCTGATCTATGGAAGCGCATCAAAAAAGAGATAGACGGCGGCGATCTTGCCATCCCGGGCGATGATGAAATCGGTCCCGGCATAGGCCGCTGTTTTGCCGGGACTGCCTGACACCCACCGGACCCGGCCGCCATTGCCTATTTCCTCAGCTGGGGCGATCGGCTGGTATTGAAAGTCGGGATGTGTGGCCTTGATCACGCCCGCGATCCGATCAATCTCGTCGCGGCCGCGGAAGATACCGCCATTGGGGTCATAGAACACGGCGTCTTCATGGAAGATCTCGTCGATCGCGGCACGCCGGCGCTCAGCGTCAATCTCACCGAACACGTCGTGGAGGTTGCGAAGCAACAAGGTCGAAACGGGGAAAGACATCACATTTCTCCGGTTGGGGTCGGGCCGATTGCCGGAAGCGTGAGGACAGGGCACAGGGTCAGGTCTGGATCGCTCAGCCCGGTGGCAACATCCGCCGATCCGGCATTGGCTGACTAATGGGCGGCAACCGCCGCGCCTGTGCCCGGCTCGCCGGCCTGGTGCCGATTGTCGATGCTGAAAGCACCGGCGCCGAATGCAGCGATCTGAAGAAGCCCACCCGCCATCATGACGTTCGTGAGGAAATGGATCATCTGGTTCTGATCGGCGAAATTGCTATGAAACGAGAAGGCCGTTGCGAGGGAGAACAGCGCGAGAGCAGCCGCTACGGAGCGGGTGCGATAGCCGGCAATGAGAAGCAGACCTCCACCAAGCTCGACAAGCACTGCCACGGTGAAGGCCAGCGGTGGAAAGGGCAGCCCGACGGCACCGATCATGCCGGTCGTGGCGCTGTAGGCGCCGAGTTTGCTGAAACCACTCATGGCGAAGGGAAGGCCGATCAGCAGCCGGCCGACAAAGGGAAGATAACGGGTCGCAGACATTGAACGTCTCCTTGACGTGGACTCCGCAATTCGTTGCGGACCAGGCCATGATGTTGCAACTCCGCTCTTTTCGAAATAGAAATGATTGAAAGTCATCATTGCAGAATTGTCGATGTCCAAGCTGCCCGATTTCGAAGCGCTGGCGATGTTTGCCAAGGTGGCGGAGGAGCGTTCCTTCGCTGCGGCGGCACGGACGATGGGGGTTTCGGTCGCAACCGTATCGCGCGCCGTCACCCGTCTCGAAGAGCGACTTGGCGGTCGTCTGCTCAACAGAACCTCGCGCCGACTTGCCCTGACCGACTACGGCCACATGCTGGCCGAACGAGCGTCCAGGATCTTCGCGGATGCCGAAGAGGCGGAGGACCTGGCGCGCGAGGCCGCCAGCCGTCCGCGAGGGCTGGTGAAGCTAGCGGCGCCGCTGTCCTTCGGCACGCGCTGGGTCGCTCCCCTTCTGCCGGAATTCTTTCGGCGCTACCCCGAGATTGCAGTCGACCTTCACTTGACCGATGCGCAGACGGACCTCATCGGCGATGGCTTCGACGCTGCGCTGCGCATCGCCGTGCTGGAGGATTCATCGCTCGTCGCGCGGCTGATCGCACCTGTCCAACGGTTCGTCGTCGCTTCGCCGGCTTACCTTGAAACAAATGGCCGCCCGCAGCACCCGCACGACCTTATCGCCCACCAGTGTCTGAGCTACGCCAACCGGGCGAAACGGGACGTCTGGCGCTTCACCCATCACGAGACCGGCGAGGAAGTGGCGGTTGCGCCCAGGGGGTTGCTGCGAGGGACGAGCGCGGAGGCCTTGCTGCCGACAGTACTCGAAGGGCTGGCGATGACCGAGCTCCCCGAGTTCATCGCCACCCAGTATTTTCCGGACGAACGGTTGGAACCTGTTCTCACCGACTGGCGTCTACCGGAAGGCGGACTGTACTTCGTGACGCCGACGGCCCGCGCGCGTCCCGCGAAGGTCTCTGCCCTCGCCGATTTCCTGATCGCCGGGCTGACGGACGCGCGTTGGAGCGCGAACGCGGTGATGGGCTGGAAGCGCCCGCCACCATCGAGAAGGCAGACATAGCCCGGCGCCGAACCGCGTCGCAATGCTGGCCCGCCTCTACGCCTTGGCTGCGTCCCGCATTCCGTTGCGCAACTTCTGGACCCTTTCGTTCAGATCGATCATCTCCGGTACGGTGAAACCCGAATGCTCCAGCAGGGAGGCCGTCAAGCATCCGGTCTTCACGTGGAGATCCCGGCCCTTGGCGGTGAGGTGAACCTCGACCAGGCGTTCGTCGACCATGCTGCGATGCCGGCCGACGAAACCGGCGGCCTCCAACCGCTTGACCGCCGGCGTAATGGTGCTGGATTCAAGGCTCAGCCGATCAGCGATCGCCGAGATCGTCAGGCCATCCTTTTCCCAAAGCGTACTCAGGACGAGATACTGCGTGTAGGTCACACCCAGCGCATCGAGCATCGGCTTGTAGACGCGGTTGATGGCGATCGAGGCGGAATAGATCGAAAAACAGAGCTGGCTGTCCAGCGGCAGGGTGGGTGCATCAGACATCGTAGTCTCCTTGGCGCAGTTCGAACCTTGTGTTGCGAAAATCAATATCGCGATAAAAAGTATCTTTACAACGAAATCGAGTCGGCGTATACGATGATTATCGCGATAACGATTTTCGCGGAAACAAACTCAACCAAGGAGACCCGAAAATGATCAAGTCCATCATCACCGCCGCCGCTTTCGCCCTCTCCGCAAGCGCGCTGACGCCGGCTGAGGCCGCCCCCGCCACCAAGAATGTCGTGCTCGTTCACGGCGGCTTCGTCGATGGCTCCGGCTGGCAGGGCGTCTACAACATCCTCAAGAAGGACGGCTACAACGTCACCATCGTCCAGAACCCGACCCTGTCGCTTGCCGATGACGTCGCCGTCACCAAGCGCGCGATCGCCGCACAGGACGGCCCGGTCGTACTCGTCGGCCACTCCTATGGCGGCGTGGTCGTTTCCGAAGCCGGCACCGACGAAAAGGTGAAGGCCGTCGTCTATATCGCCGCCTTCGCGCCGGATAAGGGCGAGTCCGTTTCCACGCTGATCGCCAACCCGCCGGCCGGCGCCTCCGTTCCGCCGATCCTGCCGCCGGTCGATGGTTTCCTGGCACTCGACAAGGCGAAATTCGCCGCCGCTTTCGCGGCCGACGTCGATCCCGAGATTGCAGCCTTCATGGCCGACTCCCAGGTGCCGTGGGGCGTGGAAGCGGCAGCCGGTGCCGTCACCGCGCCGGCCTGGAAGGAAAAGCCGAGCTTCTATCTGGTCGCCACCGACGACCACATGATCCCGCCGGCCGCCCAGCGCCAGATGGCAAAACGCGCCGGCTCCACCGTCGTCGAAACATCCGGCAGCCACGCCGTCTACGTCTCGAAGCCCGATGCCGTCGCAGCGCTTATCGAACAGGCCGCTCAAGCCAGCGAATAAGCAACCTCAACCGACAACAATACAAAGGGGCGCACCTTGGGTGGCGCCCCTTTTTCTCGTCTCGAACCCAAACTCGGACGACAGCCTTATCGTTTCAGGAGCGCCGGGCGAAACAAATAGTGTTGACTAATCAATCAGCCTACACTAATGATTTAGCCATGATGATTGAAACCGCCCCCATCACCGCCGTCATGCGCGCCCTTGCCGACCCGACAAGGCGCGCCGTCTTCGAGCGCATCGCCAATGCCGAGGAAATCACCGTGGTCGAGCTCACCCGCGGCAGCGGCGTGACGCAGGGCGCGATTTCCCAGCACCTCAAATCGCTGAAGCAGGCGGGTCTCGTCGCCGAGCGTCCGGAGGGCCGCAACGTCTATTACCGCGCCGAGCCCGAAGGCCTGGCGCCGCTCGTCGACTGGATGAGCCACTACGGCACCTTCTGGCGCGAGCGCTTTGCCGACCTACGCACACTTCTCAAGGAGATTGATCCATGACCGACGCAGCAGTTCTGAAGTCCGAGACGCAAGACATCGTCGTCGACGAGGTGTTTCCGCATACGCCCGAGACGATCTGGAAGACGCTGACCAACGGCGACCTGATGGGCCGATGGATCATGCCGCCGACGGGCTTTCAACCCGTGGAGGGCACGCATTTCACCTTCCAGACGACGCCGGCCGGCGCCTGGGACGGGACGATCCGTTGCCAGGTGCTGGAGGTGCGTCCGCATGAGCGCTTCGTCTACTCCTGGCAGGGCGGGCACGAGGGCAATACCGGCTACGGCTCCCGCCTCGATACGGTCGTCACCTGGACGCTGGCAAAGGTCGACAACGGCACCCGTCTTCGCCTTGTGCATTCCGGCTTCGTCACGCCGAAGAACGACAGCGCCTACAAGAACATGAGCGAGGGCTGGACGAAGGTCCTGTGGCGCCTCGGCTCTGTCACCGACGAACAGCACTAAATGCTAAAGCCGGATCGTCACGGCGATCCGGCACCTCACCAACCCGAACGAGCAAAGAGAATGGTCGGCGTCGCCCTTACGGCCGCGCGCCAGGCTTTGCCGTGCCCGAAACAGGAGGAATGTATGAGCAAGTCCTATATCGGCGGATGCGCCTGCGGTGCGATCCGCTACGAAATCTCCGGAGAACCGGTTTTCTCCAACGACTGCCAGTGCCGCGACTGCCAGCACGAGAGCGGAACCGGACATGGATCGCATATGACGTTCCGCCGCGACGGCGTGAAGCTCGAAGGCGAAGCCACGCACTGGGACATGGTCGCCGATAGCGGCCATGTGAAAACGCGCGGCTTCTGTCCCACCTGCGGCTCGCCCGTCTACATGACCTTTTCGGCCATGCCGGAGTTCTTCAGCGTGCGCGCGGCAAGCCTCGACGATCCCAGCCGCTACAAGCCTCAGGTCGTGACCTACGGCATACGCGGGCATGACTGGGACCATCTCGATCCGGCACTGACCAAATTCGAGAAGATGCCGCCGGCGTAGGACAGCCAATCGAAGGTTTCGCAGGGCGGGCCATGGAGTGCCCGCCCACACCCATCTGGTCGCTACCCCGGTGGGAACGAGAACAAGACCGCACATCGTTCGGCGAAGGCGAACAATAACTCCGCTTTTCGGCTACTAGTTCGAACAACGGCCCAATGTCATCTTCTGCTTATCGAAACGCCTTTTGGCACATACCGACAAACAGGAGAGACAGAATGCTCCGTTCCCTCATTGCCAGCGCAGCCATCGCCCTTGCCGCCCCGGCCCTGGCCGACGTTCAGGCCTATCCGGCGACCTTCACCACCCAGGACATCGCCACCAACGGCACCACCCTTCACGTCCGCATCGGCGGGTCCGGGCCAACCGTCGTGCTGCTGCACGGCTATGGCGAGACCGGCGACATGTGGGCGCCGCTTGCCGCCGAGCTTGCCCGCGACCACCGCGTCATCGTGCCCGACCTCAGGGGCATGGGGCTCTCTGAGAAACCGGCAACCGGCTACGACAAGAAGAACGAAGCAAAAGATATCGCCGGCGTGCTCGACGCCTTGAAGGCGGAAAAGGTCGACGTTGTCGCGCACGACATCGGCAACATGGTCGGCTACCAATTTGCCGCGCAGTACCCGTCCCGGACGACAAAACTTGTGCTCATGGATGCGCCGCTTCCCGGCATCGGCCCTTGGGAAGAGATCCTCAAGAACCCGCTGCTCTGGCACTTCCGTTTTGGCGGGCCTGACATGGAGCGCCTGGTTGCCGGCCGCGAGCGCATCTATCTCGATCGCTTCTGGAACGAATTCTCCGCCGACCCGAAGAAGTGGGACGAAGCATCGCGCGAACACTACGCCAAGCTCTATGCCCAGCCGGGGGCGATGCGCGCCGGTTTCGCCCAGTTCGCAGCCTTCGACCAGGACGCGACCGACAACCAGGCCCTCCTGAAGCAGGGCAAACTCGGCATGCCGGTTCTGGCCGTTGGCGGCGAAAAATCCTTCGGCCCCACGATGGCCGTCGTTGCCAGCGCGGCTGCCGAAAACGTCACGGGCGTGGTCATTCCGGCATCCGGCCACTGGCTGATGGAGGAGCAACCGGAAGCCACGGTGAAAGCGATCCGCAGCTTCCTCGACGCCGAGTAGCCGGAGCGCCTGAAGCCAGCCAGCATTGCCGATCGAGATCGCCGCGCGTCCTCTCCGACGCGCGGCATTGCTGCACTTTGCCGCTCGCCGGAGCGCGCTGAAGCCTCAAGCGGGCGGAATGAAAGGTTGGCTGATCGTCTGGAACACGGGGAGCGCTTCCAGCTTCTGCGCATGTGCCTGCAGATGAGGGTAGTTCGAGATCGCCACAAGATCGGTATGCACGTCGTTAAGGAACCGCAGGACGACCGCAACGGCGATATCGACATGACCGATGCGCTCCGAGAACCAGTATTCGCTCTGGCCTTGCGCACGGCTCGCCTCGAGCACGCCGAGCGTTTCCTCGATCTGGCGGCGGCAGCGATCGACCCAGAGCGCCGAGACTTCGCCATGCAGGCGTTTCTCGTAGAAAAGACTGACCGCCTTGTCGCCAAGGCCGGTCGCGAGCGTGGCGACCCGGAGTGCCCGATGTCGTGCCGGCTCGGTTCGCGGGAACATGACCTGATCGTCGGAAACGAGGCTATCGAGATAGTCGAGGATGATGTGGCTGTCGGTGAGCGCCAGCCCATCGTCCAGCACCAGGGTCGGCACGCGCGTCAGCGGATTGTGGGCTCGAATCTCGTCGGCGTTGCCGAAGGACGACCAGGGGCGGTGTTCGAAGGGGATACCGTAGAGCGTGAGCGCGATGCCCACGCGACGAACGAACGGAGAGTCGTATTGGCCGATCAGGATCATTTTGCCGTCTCCTGCCTGTGCCGCTGCATGTTTCCTTTAATCGTCGCCGATTATAAGGACAAAAACATGCAGCACTTCAAAGTGCTACAGCGACCTTTGCGCGTCTCATAAGACGCGCGGCGCTGTAGCGGTTTCTGGGAACAATAGGCCTTCCCCGGAGGTCAAAGCCAGAGCGACTTCGGCGCAACCCGATTCCGCACCCCAGTTCTTAGCGACTTGCGGAGCGCCGTTGGAATGCCGATAAGCGCCACCAACAAAACGATACGGGAGGAGCCCATGGACATTTCCGAAATCATCATCGCCGGCGATACGTCCGGCATCGAATGGCGCCTGCCTGTCTACCGCTTCAAGGGCAGGAATGCCGCGGCACCGAAGACCTATATCCAGGCGGCGCTGCACGCCAACGAGTTGCCGGGCACCGCGCTGGCGCATTTCCTGCTCGAAAAGCTGCAGCAGGCAGAAAAAGACGGCGCCATCCTCGGCGACATCACAGTCGTGCCGCAGGCAAATCCGATCGGCACGGCGCAATCGCATTTCGGCGAGTTGCAGGGCCGCTTCGACCTCGGCTCACGCACCAACTTCAACCGCGATTTCCCGCTGATCTCGCTTGCCGACCGGGACTACCTCATCGAGGATCTCGATCGTTATTCGGCGACCGACCGGCTAAAGCGCCAGCTGCTGCATATGGCGCTCGGCGCCGACCTGATGCTCGACCTTCACTGCGACGACGAGGCGCTGCAATACGCCTATATCGACGATGCCTTCTGGCCGGAGGCGGGCGACCTCGCTTCTGCGCTCGACATGGAAGCGGTCTTCCTCTCGGACGGCGAAAGTTCCGCCTTCGAGGAGGCTGTCGCCTATGCCTGGAAATATGAGACCGGGCAGAAGAAGGCGCGTGTGCCGGGACGTCTCTCGGTCACCGTCGAGCTTCGCGGCACGCGCGACGTTTATCCGGAGCTTGCCCGTAAGGACGCAGAGGGTGTCTTCCGCTTCCTCGTCGCCCGTGGCGTCGTTACCGGTGACGAAGAGGCGATCGCGCCGTTCGCCGGCATCGTCGCCCCCCTCGACAACATCGAGATGATCCGCGCGCCGGAGGCGGGCGCCATCCTGTTTCATCGCGACATCGGCGAAAGCGTGAAGGCGGGCGACCTGCTCGCCACCATTCTCGCGCGGCCGGGCCAGGCCGGCGGGACCGTCGACGTGCACGCGCCGCAGGATGGGCTGATCGTCACCCGCGTCTCGACCCGCCTTGCACGCCGACGTTCGGACCTGATGAAGATCGCCTGCGCTCAGCCCTCTAACGCCGCGCGCAAGCCGGGACCACTCGAAGCCTAAGCAATCCCGAGGAAGCGCGAAGCCGTCCCCAATCGCCTCATTCAGCGGCCGTCACCCAAGGTGGCGGCTGTCATCTTTGGGCTATCGAGAAGGATGGTCGAGCGCAGCGTCTTGATCTCTGCAATCTGTTCGAACTCGCTCCAGAGCAGGCGCTTGTAGTCGGCGACGTCGCGCACGGCGATCTTCAGGAGAAAATCGAAGTCGCCGGCGACCGTGTGGCATTCCACCACCTCAGGCATGCGCGAAACCAACTCGATGAAACGGTGACCGACCTTGCTTGCGGTGCGCTCCAGCGTCACTTCGACGAACGCCTGGAAACCGACACCGGCAGCCTTCGGATCGACCACGACCTGCTGGCGGATGACGCCCGTCGCATAGAGCCTGGCGAGGCGGCGCGACAGCGGCGCCGGCGAGAGACCGACCCGGGCCGCGAGCTCGTTGTTGCTCAACGACGCATCCTCGACGAGCAGACGGATGATGCGTCGGTCAACCTGATCCAGTTCCATCACCACCTTTTCAACCATCACCAAGCTCCAACGCGCAAATCAGCAAATCAATTGCAGAGTTTTGCGCAAATAGCACGCTGTCGATATTGCTTCTGCGGCAAAAATCGCATCGATTTTGCGCTGATCCTGACTTAAGAAGGAAGCCGCAGGGCAAGCCGGAGGAACGGCGGCCGGCAGGCATTCTCGACCGATAACGCATCGCTGCCATTCAAGGGGGATTTTCCGGCATGTTCGACGCACTGACCCGCCAACCCGACGATCCGTTGCTGGCCCTGATCGGGCTCTACCGCAAGGACGAACGCCCCGGAAAGGTCGATCTCGGCGTCGGCGTCTACCGCGACGAAACCGGCCACACGCCGATCTTCCGCGCCGTCAAGGCGGCCGAGAAGCGGTTGCTCGAAACCCAGGACAGCAAGGCCTATGTCGGCCCGGAAGGCGACCTCGTCTTCATAGATCATCTCTGGACGCTGGTCGGCGGCGATACCATCGATCGCAGCCACATTGCCGGCGTGCAGACGCCGGGGGGTTCCGGCGCTCTCAGGCTCGCGGCCGACCTCATCCATCAGATGGGCGGCAAGCGCATCTGGATCGGCCTGCCGAGCTGGCCGAACCATGCGAGCATCTTCAAGACGGCCGGCCTTGAACCCGCCGGCTACCCGTTCTTCGATGTACCAACACAGACGGTGCTCTTCGACAACATGATCACCGCGCTGCAGGGAGCCTCTGCCGGCGACGCCGTATTGCTGCATGCGAGCTGCCACAACCCGAGCGGCGGCGTGATTACCGAAGCACAGTGGATGGAGCTTGCCGCCGTCATCGCCGAGCGCGGCCTACTGCCGCTCGTCGATCTCGCCTATCAGGGGTTCGGCCGTGGCCTCGACGAGGATGTCGCCGGCCTTCGCCACCTGATCGGCGTCGTGCCCGAGGCGCTGGTTGCCGTCTCCTGCTCCAAGTCCTTCGGCCTCTATCGCGAGCGCGCCGGCGCGATCTTCGCGGTGACGACCTCGTCCTCCTCGGCCGATACGGTCCGCTCCAACCTCGCCGGCCTCGCGCGCACCAGCTATTCGATGCCGCCGGATCATGGCGCCGCCATCGTGCGTTTGATCCTTTCCGACGCCGACCTTAAGCGCGACTGGAAGGAAGAACTCGAAACCATGCGGTTGCGTATCACCAACATCCGACGGGCGCTGGCCGAGGGCCTGCGCGATCGCTGGCAGGCGCTCGGCGCCGTCGCCAGCCAGGAAGGCATGTTCTCGCTGCTGCCACTCGCAGAGGCCGATGTGATGCGGCTCCGGAACGAGCACGGCATCTACATGCCCGGCTCCGGCCGCATCAACATCGCCGGCCTGAAGACGGCCGAAGTCGAGGGCGTCATCGCCAAGTTCAAAAGCCTCTGAGGATAAGATGGCCGAGCGCAGCATCGACGTGTCCGAAGCCCCGGTAGAACGCCATCGCCTCTATGAGGATGCGCTGGCGATTCTCATGGGCACGCTGATCATGTCGCTCGGCGTCATCATCTACAGCAAGGCGATGCTCTTGACCGGCAGCACATCGGGCCTGGCGCTGCTTTTGCAGTATGCAACCGGGGCCGAGTTCTGGCTGGTCTTCTCCCTCGTCAACCTGCCCTTCTACGTCCTGGCGGTCAAACGGCTCGGCTGGATGTTTGCACTGCGCACCTTCATCGCCGTCAGCCTCGTCTCGCTGTTTTCGCGGCTGACGGCCGGGTGGGTTGAGATCGCCCGGCTCGATCCCATCTATGCGGCGGTTGTCGGC
Source organism: Ensifer sp. 22460 (assembly GCF_052044935.1). Classification (NCBI taxonomy): domain Bacteria; kingdom Pseudomonadati; phylum Pseudomonadota; class Alphaproteobacteria; order Hyphomicrobiales; family Rhizobiaceae; genus Ensifer; species Ensifer sp. 22460. Next base: position 148,278 of record NZ_JBQENZ010000010.1, on the reverse strand, counting down.
GGCGGACTGATGGGCACGGGCCTGCTCATCCTCTTCCGCCATCGCACCGGGCTCGGCGGCATCAACATCGTAGCGATCTATCTCCAGGAAAAGTTCGGCGTCCGCGCCGGTTACTTCCAGCTCGCGGTCGATCTCGCCATCCTTGCCGCCGCCTACTTCGTGCTGCCGCCCGCAAACCTCGTGCTTTCGGTCGTGGGTGCAGCCGTCGTCAACATGACGCTCGCGATCAACCACAGGCCCGGCCGCTATGCCGGCGTGACCTGAAGCAAGGTCGGCGTCTTCCCTCGGGCTCGCCGGGACGCTATCACTCCTGCCACGCTTTGAAATTGTGCGATTCCGGATGGTTTCCCGGAGTTGCTCACGACGATGTTGGGGCATGGAATGACGGTTACGATCTACGGCATCAAGAACTGCGACACGATGAAGAAAGCGCGCACCTGGCTCGAAGGCCGGGGCATTGACTATCGCTTTCACGACTACAAGGCCGAGGGGATCGACCGCCCGCACCTCGAACGCTGGTGCAAGGAAGCCGGGTGGGAAACGGTGTTGAACCGCGCCGGCACGACCTTCCGCAAGCTCGACGACGCCGACAAACAAGACCTTGACCAGGAAAAGGCAATTGCGCTGATGCTGACGCAACCCTCGATGATCAAGCGCCCGGTGCTCGAGGCCGACGGCAATCTCTTGATCGGCTTCAAGCCTGACCTCTACGAGGCAGCGCTGTAGCGCCTGAGCCGGAGCCAAACGATGTCGAAGACCACGCGCGCCACGCAAATGCTTTCGAAGGCCGGCGTCGCCTTCAGCGTGCACAGCTACGACTACGATCCCAATGCCGAGCGCGTCGGCCTGCAGGCGGCCGAAGCGCTCGGCGAAGATCCGAGCCGGGTGCTGAAGACCCTGATGGCCGAGGTCGACGGGAAACCAGTCTGCTGCGTCGTGCCCTCCGACCGCGAAGTCAGCATGAAGAAGCTCGCCAGCGCTTTTGGCGGCAAGTCGGCCGCCATGATGAAGCCGGCCGATGCCGAGCGGCTGACCGGCTACCATGTCGGCGGCATCAGCCCGTTCGGCCAGAAAAAGCTCGTGCCGACGGCGATCGAGGAGGCCGCGCTTGCCGAGACGCAGGTCTATATCAATGGCGGCCAGCGCGGGCTGCAGGTGCGGCTCGCGCCGCACGACGCACAGGCCGCACTGAAGGCGATCGCGGCACCGCTGATCGCCTGAAACGCCCGCCATCAAAATATCGCAGATGCCTTATACGTGCCGCAGAAGCGGGATGAAACTGTGCAACTTTCGCATGCACGTCCGCTCACGAACGGCGTCGGGTCTGTCTCATGGCATCTGCAGGGTTTCTCACCGCGAAGCGTCTTTTGAAACGCCTCGTCGTCGTCACGGGTGCGCTTGGTGCAGCCTTGGCGCTCTATCTCGTCGGCCTGCAATGGACCGGCAACTTCCACACGCTCGTCGCTGGTGAGGTCTATCGTTCGGCGCAGCCAAGCCCTGAGGCGATCGCCGCCTATTCCAAGGGCTACGGTATCCGCACCATTCTCAACCTGCGTGGCGAGAAACCGGACGAGCGCTGGTACCGCGACGAGGTTGCCGCCGCCGAGCGTAACGGTATCCGGCTCATCAACTTTCCCATGTCCGCCTCGGCAGAGATCGACCGCAACGAAACCGACGCGCTGATGGCGATCCTCCGGGATGCGCCGAAACCGCTCTTGATCCACTGCAAGGCCGGCGCCGACCGCACCGGGCTCGTCTCTACGATCTACCTGCAACAGATCGCCGGCGTCGACGAGGAGACGGCCGAGTGGCAGCTTTCGCCGCTCTACGGCCATGTCGCGCTCCCCTATCTCTCCGGCACCTTCGCCATGGACGAAACCTGGGAAGCCCTCGAAAAATCCTTCGGACTGAATAGCTGAGGACGAAGGCGTCATAGATTGGCGCTTGCTGCCCCATGCCCCTCATCCGGCCTGCCGGCCACCTTCTCCCCGCAGGCGGGGCGAAGGAGACTCGCGGCAACCGCTCACCACAGCAAGCATCTCCCTCGATTTCCTCCTCACAGTGTCTCCGTTCGACAGCGTTGCGGCGGGGCACGTCCCCTCTCCGCCTGCGGGGAGAGGGGTAGGGTGAGGGGCAAACTTGCGCACAGGCGGCAGTCCGATTACCTGGCATTGCGAAGACGCGAAGCCGTTGCACGCTTGAAACGCCCTACCTGAGCTTCGCCAGCAGCGTCGCCAGTTGCCGCGACTCCGCTTCGGTCAGTCTGGCGCCGACATGGGCCTCGATCGATGCGCCATATGTCTGCCACATGCGCTCCCGCATCACCCGGCCCGCCTGCGTGATCACCACCCATTGGCCGCGTCCGTCGGCGTCGAAGGCTTCGCGGCAAACGAGGCCTTCCTTGACCAGCCGATCGATCAGGCGCGAGAGGTTGTATTGCGCAAGCAGCGTGCGGGCTTCGAGGTCGAAGGGACGCAGCCGGCCACCTTCCGCTTGCACCAGCTCCCACAACACGTCGTACCAGCCGAGCGGCGGCAAGCCTGAAGCCTTGAAATCGGCCTCAATCCGCGCAAGCACGCGCTCGCGCGCGCGCATCAACCCGATCCAGGCTTCCGTGGTTTCCGGTCGGGGACGCTTTCCGTCGTTTCTTGTCTCAGTGGTCATAGATGCAATTACATCCATCTTGAAAATCGAAGCAAGCCCACATACATGCAAATGCATCTACTTGCTTCAACCGGGAGACTGCCATGCTTACCCTCGTCAGCCACCATCTCTGCCCCTATGTGCAGCGCGCCTCGATTGCGCTGGATGAAAAAGGCGTCCGTTTCGAACGGACCTATATCGACCTCAAGGCCAAGCCCGACTGGTTCCTGAAGATCTCGCCGCTCGGCAAGGTGCCGCTGCTGCAGGTGCCGCAGAAGGGCAATGAAGCCGTGCTGTTCGAAAGCTCCGTCATTGCCGAGTATGTGGAGGAAACCCAATCGGGGGCCAAGCTGCACCCTGAAGACGCGTTGGAGCGCGCCCGGCATCGCGGCTGGATGGAGTTTGGTTCGTCGATCCTTTCGGATCTCTGGGGCTTCGAGACTGCCAAGGACCAGGAAACCTACGAGCAGAAGCGCAAGGCGCTCGCCAGCAAGTTTGCGACCGTTGAAGCGGCGCTCAACGACGGCCCTTATTTCGCCGGCGCCGGCTTTTCACTGGTCGATGCGGTCTTCGCGCCGATCTTCCGCTATTTCGATCTTTTCGACACACTCGCCGATCACGGCATCTTCGACGGGCTCGATCGTATCAGCGCCTGGCGCAAGGCGCTTGCCGAACGGCCGAGCGTCAAGGCGGCGGTAACGGCCGATTACAGCGAGCGGCTGATGGCCTTCCTCAGGGATCACGACGCCTATCTGCTGCGTGCCCGGCAGGCGTAAGGCGGCGGCGCGAGGTCACGTCAGTCCTTCATGCTCCCGCTCCAGCGGCCTGGATCCTTCTCATTGGTTCATTGAAACATCGAATTGACCCAACGCCTTGAAAGCAAGCTATTGCGGACGGAAAAGCGTTTCACACTTTTCCTGGAATTGCTCTAAGACGGTGACCAAGCCGTGTTGAGAGGAGCGCATCGTGGCGGACATGACCTCGACCTTGACGATCCTGGAGCCCTATCCCGGCCTCTACGCCTATTATGACGGGCGCGTCGCCGGGGTGAGGCTCTACTCGGAGGCCCCGAACTGGCTCGACGACGGTGCCTATGAACTGGGCGTCACCTCCTATGCCATCGTCGGCGGCCACGAGGCGCTGGTCTATGACACGCATATCTCGCTCGACCATGCCCGGGCGATCCGCAATCACCTCGAAAGCCTCGGCGTCACCTCGATCCGCGTGGTGCTCAGCCATTGGCACAAGGACCATGTCGCCGGAAACGCTGTCTTTGCTGATTGCGAGATCATCGCGCTGAAGCTGACGGCGGAGAGACTTCACGAAAACCGCGAAAAGATCGAAACAGCGACGCCGCCGATCCGGCCCCTCGTCATGCCGAGCCGGATGTTCGAGGGGACGCTCGCGCTCACCGTCGGCGAACGTCGGGTGGAGTTGCATCACTTCGCCATCCACAGCGCCGACGGCAACGTCATCTGGCTGCCCGAGGAAAAGCTGCTGCTCGCCGGCGATACGCTCGAGGATACAACGACCTATATCAGCGAGGCTGACCAGACGGCGACGCATGTCGCCGAACTCGTGCGCCTGCGGCACTGGCCGATCGAAAGGATCCTGCCTGCTCACGGCGACCGCATGCGCATCGCCGCGGGCGGCTACGGGCCGGAATTCATCGATGCCAATCGCCTCTACATCGAACGGCTGACCGATGCGATCGCGGCCGGCACCCCTATCGGCACGCTCAAGGATTTCGCCGCCGAGGAGATCGCCTCAGGCGCGATCCTCCATTTCGAACCCTACGAGGCGGTGCACCGGAGCAATGTCGAACGGATGCAGGCCGCTCTCAGGACGGATTAAGTTGGGATCGCATGATGACCACCAACCTTCATTTTCGCCGCAAAGCGCTCTAAATCTTCTTCTTCCGATTCAATAGACAGGCAGATCATGACCTATCCCGCCAATACGCCCACTCCCATCGATCCGGTGAAACTCGACAAGCTTGCGGAAGTCGCGATCCAGGTCGGCCTGCAGCTCCAGCGCGGCCAGGACCTGGTGATGACCGCGCCGGTGGCGGCAATGCCACTCGTCCGCCTCATCACCAAGCACGCCTACAAGGCGGGTGCCGGACTGGTGACGACGCTCTACTCCGATGAAGACACGACGCTTTCGCGCTATGCCTACGCTCCCGACGAAAGCTTCGACCGGGCGAGCGACTGGCTCTTCGACGGCATGGCCAAGGCCTTTGCCGGCGGTGCGGCGCGCCTCGCAATCTCCGGCGACAATCCGATGATGCTGTCGGCGCAGGACCCGGCCAAGGTCGCGCGCGCCAACAAGGCGAACTCGATCGCCTACAAGCCGGCGCTCGAAAAGATCTCGAACTTCGACATCAACTGGAACATCGTTTCCTACCCGAACCCATCCTGGGCAAAGCTCGTCTTCCCGAACGATCCGGAAGACGTTGCCGTCGAGAAGCTTGCGAACGCCATTTTCGCCGCCTCGCGCGTCGATGTCGCCGATCCGGTTGCGGCCTGGAAAGAGCACAATGCCAATCTTGCCCGGCGCTCGGCCTGGCTGAATGGCGAGCGTTTCGCAGCACTGCACTTCACCGGCCCCGGCACCGACCTGACCGTGGGCTTGGCCGATGGTCATCTGTGGTGCGGCGGCGCGTCGGAAGCCAAGAACGGCGTTACCTGCAACCCGAACATCCCGACCGAAGAAGTGTTCACGACGCCGCATGCGCTGCGCGTCGAGGGCCATGTCTCCTCGACCAAGCCGCTGTCGCACCAGGGAACGCTGATCGACAATATCCAGGTGCGCTTCGAAGGCGGCCGGATCGTCGAAGCGAAGGCCTCGCGCGGTGAGGAAGTGCTGAACAAGGTGCTCGACACAGATGAGGGTGCACGCCGGCTTGGCGAAGTGGCGCTGGTGCCGCATTCCTCGCCGATCTCGGCAAGCGGTATCCTCTTCTACAACACGCTGTTCGATGAAAACGCCTCCTGCCACATCGCGCTCGGCCAGTGCTATTCCGGCTGCTTCGTCGACGATGCCAAGCTGACGCCGGAACAGATCCGCGCCCAGGGCGGCAATTCAAGCTTGATCCATATCGACTGGATGATCGGCTCGGGTGAGGTGGACATCGACGGCGTGCGCGCCGACGGCAGCCGCGTTCCGGTCATGCGGAAGGGCGAGTGGGCCTGATCACGGCTTCTCCCCCGACTCGGGCATTCTGAAAGTTTCGGTGGCCGTCGCTAAAAATGCGGCGGCCTTTCCTTTGGAGAGTTGACCCCGTCAGCCGTTGGCAACGCGTTTCAGACGCGGCATCTCCGCCGACTGGTAGAGCGACAGCACGTGGCCATCTGGATCGGCGAATTCCGCCGACCAGCCGCCTGGCGCGTGGCTCACCGGCGTGACGATCGTGGTGCCCTTTTCGGCAAGTCCACCGACCACATCGTCGATGCCACCCTCGGCGAGATCGAAGACGACGATCGGTGAATTGCCGGGCTTGCTTTCGGCGACAAAGAAGATCAGCTCGACATTGCTTTCGATGGTGGCCATCAGCCAGACGCCGGCTTCATCGTCATCCATCCGCTGCACCTCAAGACCAAGCACATCGCGATAGAAGGCTTCCGTCCGGATGATATCAGAGACGTAGTAGCAGATGGCTCCGATACGTGGTTTCGACAGCATTGGTTGCTCCCTTTCTGTTGGTTACACCGGCTTGTTGCCGCCGGCCGCCGTTTCGTGAGACGCACGCAAAGAAAAATTGACCGCGAAGAGGTGACCATCGGGATCGTGGCTAGCAAAGGCGGCACGGCCGCTGCGCGTCACCGGCAGGAGCGCCTGGCGGATGCGGCCGCTATCCAGCGGATAACGCAGCCCGGTCAGTTCCAGATTGGTCTCGAGGTGGCCGGCATCGCGCCAGGCTCGGCGCAGCAGCAGGATGCGCTGACGCAGCGCCTCGTCGGAAATCTTGAGGAGATGGCGGATCTCCAGTCGGTTATGACCGGCAATGGCGAGCAGCATCACGATCCTGAGACTGGGCGCGAGCGTGGCCGCAAAGCTTAGAGGATCGCTCGACGCCGCCGCGCCCTGCGTTTCCGGCTCAGGCGCCTGTCGCTCGCGCCGAAGACGACGAGCGGCCGTGCGCGCCTGCATCGCGGCGAGCTTGCGAATGACACCGCGGAACCAGGCGCGATCACCAACGTGGGGAAGCGCTTTGCCTTGAGCGCCACGATCAACGCTTCATGCAGCAAATCCTCCGCTTCGGCCGCACGGCGGGTCTGGCGCTTGGCGAAGCGGAGGAGATCGAAATAGTGCGCCGGCGTCAGGTGCTCGGTCATCAGGGCTCAGGGATTGAGGTTCCCGGCAATGTGAAGCGCTTGCCCTATGGTTGCAAGACCACGCTCAGGCGCGGGCCGGTCGTACCTTCGGCATCAATTGTGCGCGCTGGCTGAGCCAGACACTGGCGAAGACGACGAGGATACCGAGGGCCTGGACCGACGTCAGATGCTCGCCAAGCACGCCCCAGCCGAGCAGGATGGCAACGACCGGGCTCAGGAAGCCGAGCGGCGATACGGCTGACGGTTCGAGGCGCGACAGGCCGCGGAACCAGAGCAGATAGGTGAAGGCGGCGCCGATCAGGCCGAGATAGGCAAGCCCGAGGACGTTGGCCGTGGTCAGCGGCGGTAGCGACGGCTCGAAGAACAGCGCCACCGGCACGAGAAGCAGGCCGCCCGCCGCCAATTGCCAGGCGGTGAAGGTGAGCGGCGGCACCGGTGGCGCCCAATGACGGCTCAGCACCGTGCCAAAGGCCATGGAGACGGCACCGGCGAGGCCAGCAAGAACGCCGAGCGGATCGAGCACGGCGCCGGGCGTCAGCACCAGGAGGGCGACGCCGGCAATGCCGGCCAGACCGGCAACAACGCTGAGTACGCGGATCGGCGACCCCAGGAAGACGCGCGACAGCAGTATGACGATCAGCGGCTGGACGGCGCCGACGGTTGCGGCAACGCCCCCGGGAAGGCGGTAAGCCGAGACGAACAGCATGGCCCAGAAGAAGGAGAAGTTCAGCGCACCCAGCACGAACGTCCGGAGCCACCAGATGCCTTCAGGCAGGCGCCGGACGAAGAGCAGCAATAGAAGCCCGGCTGGCAGCGCGCGCAGCATCGCGACGGTCAGCGGATAGCCTGATGGCAGGAACTCTGTGGTGACGAGGTAGGTGCTGCCCCAGATGGCCGGCGCGATTGCAGTCAAGGCGAGATCGACGTTACGGTTCGTGCTCATATCTTTATCTCAAGAATCTCTACATCAAGATAAATTGAGACTACCATAGTTTATCTCTACGTCAAGATACCCTATAGCTGGCAAAACAGTGGAGACCTCGGATGGATCGTGTCGACAGGATATTGGCCCAATGGCACCGGGAACGGCCGGATCTCGACGTGTCGGCCATGGGCCTGCTCGGTCGCCTCTCGCGGCTTTCGACCCATGTCGCCCGGGAGATCGAGAAAAGCTTTTCCGAACGCGGCCTCAGCGCGTCGAGCTTCGACGTGCTGGCGACGCTGCGCCGCTCCGGCGCACCCTACCGGCTCTCGCCCGGCGAACTTCTGGATACGACCATGGTCAGCTCCGGCACGATGACCAACCGCATCGACCAGCTGGAGAAGGCGGGACTGGTCGAGAGGATCGCCAATCCCGAGGACAGGCGCAGCGTCATCATCGCACTGACGGAAGAAGGGTTGCGCCGTGTCGATGAGGCGGCAACCGCCCATGTGGCGAACCAGCATCGCGTTGTTTCCGAGCTCTCGCCGGAGGAGCGCGCGGCGCTCGACGGGTTGCTACGCAAATATCTTGCTGCCTTCGAGTAGCCGCGGCTAGATACGGGCGACGAGCCGGCGCACACGCGCCAGATGCGCCTTGCGTTTGGCGTCAGTCGCCCTGTCCATGTCGTGCAGGCTGAGCATGCGGAAATTCAGCCCCTTGGCACAGAAGGCGGCGATGCCACGCTTCAACAACCGCTTCACCGGATTGCCCATATAGAGGTGCACCACCCACCAGGGCGAGCCGGTCGTGGTCAGCGCCCAGAAGACTTTGATGTTGTGAAGGCGCGGGATGATGCGGCCACCGGCTGGGTCATTGTCGAAGGCGACGCCCGGTGCGAAGACCCGGTCGAAGAACCCCTTGAGGATCGCCGGGAAATTGAACCACCATTGCGGAAAGACAAGGACCAGGCCATCGGCTGCCTGCAGCCGCTTTATCCAGTCGGCGGCTGCCGATCGATCATAGGCGTCGGTGAAATAGCTGCCTCGCTCCGCCATGCTCAGGCGCGGATCGAAATCCTCGCGATAGAGATCGAGCAGGTCGACGGAATGGCCGCTCGCCTCCAAAGCAGCACGCGCTTCACGCGCCACGTTCGCGGCAAAACTGTCTTCGAGCGGGTGAGCAAGCACGAGCAGAATATGCATCTGTTGTTCCTCATTCGTAGGCTGGGGCCGAAAACGAAGGCAAGCTTTTGCCCGGCTAACGAGGCGGAACGGCCTTTTTCGATCGAGCCTTGAGAGCGAGTTCATCGAAGACGGATGGCGACCGGCGCAACGTCCAGGCGGAGATGAGCTTAGCCGCGTTGTCTTCGGCCGCGTCTCGCGAATGAAGCTGAAGGTCGTAGCGCTGCCCCTCATGAATGCGGTGAAAGTCGTCTGCGGCGCTGCCAATTGGCCGATCGGACCGAAGCGTTTCTCGTCGCACGAGTTCCGCAAGCTCACAGTGAAGCGCGACAAAGTAGACATCGAAGGGTTCGAACATCACCGCCAAATCAGCCGCCCAGCCGGGCTCCTCGAGAATATGCTCCAGCAGGAGACTGTTGCCGGCCGAAGCATAGGCAACCAGCGAGCGATGGAACCCTTCGAAGAAACGGGCACGATGGTCCCTCCAGCGAAAATCTCCGCGCCGAAATCTTTCCATCGGCAGCATGCCCGAGTCGCGCAGATGGTCGATCGAGACGTGCCAGAACGGTTCGCCGATCTGCGCCTGGACCGCGCGCGCCAGCGTGGATTTGCCGCTGCTGGAGGCACCATGGATGAAGATGATCTTGGCTCGTTCGACCATATCCGACTCAATCTCCGAGGGAGCGAACGCTGGCGTTATGCCACCTCCGTGACAGCAGGATGAAACGCGCTAGAGCGTCCTTTGTNAACGCACAAAGGACGCTCTAGAACAGGCTACCCTGCTTTGGCGGGTCTGCCGCCGGCTCCGTGGGCTTCTGCTGCTTCTTGCGCGGCGCCGACGGCGGAGAAACCGGTTCGCTCTCCCCCTCGCCCGCAATCGCCGAAACGCGGCCATCGGCGAATTCCAGGCTGAGTGCCATGCCGGCGGAGACGGCCGCCGCTTGGCGCACAGGACCGCCATCGGCATCGCGAACCAGCGCGAAACCGCGCTGCAGGACGTTGCGATAGGAGAGCGACTGCAGGATGCGATCCTGGGCGACGATGACGCTGCGAAGGCGGCGCACGTCGGCGCGCACGGCAACGTCGGACCGGGCGGCAAGGCCTCCGACGCGATCGGAGGCGCGATGGATCTGGCCGATGAGGCGTGAGGGCAGCGCGCGCAGCGCAGCATCCGCCGCCTGGACCCGCGCCTCGCCGCGATGCACCTGCCGCTCGACGATGCGCTCGGCCTTGTTCATGGCATCGACCAGACGCTGGCGGCGCTCCGAGAACTTGCCTTTGAGAAGATCGGCACGCAGCTCAGACGAGACGCGCTCGAACTGGCGGCGCTTGTTGGCGGTGTTCATCTGCAGGCCACGCCCGAGGCCGAGGGCGGCCTCGTCGAAGCGGCGGCGCGGGAGCGCCAGAAGCTGATCGAGAGACGGCAGGGCACGTGCCAGTGAACGCACCGCCTGGCGGCGATTGTCCATCTGCCGCCCGACCGCAGCCTTGAGGCGCGCCGAGAGGCCGGAGACCCCGGCTTCGAGATCGGCCTTGACCGGTACCGCCATTTCCGCCGCACCCGTCGGCGTCGGCGCCCGCTGGTCGGCGGCATGATCGATCAGCGTCCAGTCGGTCTCGTGACCCACGGCGGAAATCAGCGGGATCTCGGAAGCCGCCGCAGCCCGGACCACCGCCTCGTCATTGAAGCCCCAGAGGTCCTCAAGGCTGCCACCGCCGCGGGCAACGATCAGCACGTCTGGCCGGGCGATCGGCCCACCGGGCGCGATGTCGTTGAAGCCGCGGATCGCCGCCGCCACCTCGTCGCCAGAGCCGTCGCCCTGGACGCGCACCGGCCAGACGACGACATGCACGGGGAAACGGTCGGCAATGCGGTGCAGGATATCGCGAATGACAGCGCCTGTTGGCGAAGTGACGACGCCGATCACCTTGGGCATATAGGGCAACGGCCGCTTGAGGCCGGCATCAAACAACCCTTCCGCAGCCAGCTTGCGCTTGCGTTCTTCGAGGAGCGCCATCAACGCGCCGGCACCGGCCGGCTCCATCGTTTCGATGACGATCTGGTATTTCGACGAACCCGGGAAAGTCGTGACCTTGCCGGTCGCGATCACTTCCATGCCCTCTTCCGGGCGGAAGCGCAGGCGCGAGAAAGTACCCTTCCAGATCACCGCATCGATGCGCGCCCGGTCGTCCTTGAGCGCGAAATAGGCATGGCCCGACGAGTGCGGGCCGCGATAGCCCGAGATCTCGCCGCGCACGCGCACCTGGTCGAAGGCCTGCTCGACCGTTCGCTTGATCGAGCCCGAAAGCTCGGACACCGAATATTCGGTGAGGTTGCTCGGAGAATCGCTGTCGAAGAAAGAAGCCATAGCTTCTTTTACCGCACCCTTCGCCGAAGGCCAGCACATCCGTTGCGCTTTCCAACGCCCCAAGCGGCCGACGCCGCTTACGGTTTCAGCGCATAGAGGCGAATGGGCGAGCCCTCGGAAACCGGCAAGGGCGAAAGGAACGCCGGCACACGCCCGGCGGCAAGCTCAGCATAGAAGCCTTGTGGCGCCCGCGCGGCGATCATTCGCGCCTGCACGTCCGCAGCGCAGAAGGCCAGGACCGGATGTCCGAGCTGGCGCAACATGACCGCCGCGTCCTCGGCCGGTGCCAGACCGATCTTCAGCTCCATGAGCATGCCGGCGGCATTGCGATGGTAGGGTGCGCTCAGCACGCGGTGCTGGGTGCGGCGAAGCAGGGTTGCACCGATATCCGATGGCCCGACAATGAACGACGGCGGCAAGCCTTCCAGATCGGTCAGCGATGACGTTGTCAGGCACGCCTTACCGTTCGAGGTTGCGGTTTCACCCGCCACAACTCCTCCGATTCCCTTGTCGACAAGAACCCCGGCAATGGCCCAAACCGCTGGAACCGAAATGAGAAGCGTGCCGACATAGAGCAGAGACGCGCCCACGCCTGCCGTTCCGCCGTTTGAGCGGGCACGCAGATTCGAGAGCAGCAACGCGATCGGTACGATCGCCAGGAGATTGGAAAAGGCCATTCCGCGTACCTGGATGAGCGCAATCATCAGGCTCGAAGACACAAGCGCGAAGAGGATGAGGTTGAGATCGACCCTGTCGCGACGCCAGATGCGCCAGGCACAGAGAAGCGCGGCAAAGGCACCGGTGAAGTAGTAGGCGCCGATGCTCGCGGGTTCCCCCGTTGCAACGGCTGCGAAAGAGCGCGCTTCGGTGACGTTGTCGAGCCACAGCTCGCGGAGCAACGGGTCAAGCGCTGCCAAGGGATTGCCCAGGCATTGCGGCGCCACCCACAGTGCCACGACAATGACCCCCAGGCCGCAAGCGCCAAGGGCAAAACACCGCACGACAGTCGACCGACGGCTTAGCGTGGCGGCGGCAAGCGCCAGCAGGCCGCCTCCGGTCAGCGCCAGCGAGTAGAAGGCGATCGAGAGGTTGTCGCAGGTTGCGGCCAGGTAGAGGCGCGGCGGTACCGTCACGAAGAAGAAGAGGCTCAGGCTTGCAGCGAGCGAAAGGCCAAAGGCAACGGTAGCCTGCGAAGCCTGTCGGCCGACCCAAACCCACTGGCAGGCAACGACCGCGCAGACCACAGCCACAAACGGCGTCGTTTCCGCACCAATGGCAATCGCCAGCGCCGCCGCCAATCCTGCAATGGCGTAGCTCGACGCGCGAAACTCTCGATCGACCAGCGTTGCTGCCATGGCTGCGACGAGTACCAACTGCACGTTGTGGTGATCGATCGAGCCGCCAAGGAAGCGATTGGTGGTGACGATGAAGATCGTGGTGAGTCCCAGGCAGAAATGCATCGCCGCCACGCCACCGGCACGACGGCCGGCCAGGCCCATGGCCGCCAGCAACGGGATCGCAAGCGAAATCGGCCAGAACCCCAAGGCCAATGTTTCAGCCTGCACCGTCCCGACGAACGGCCTGAAGACGGAAATGAGTGCGGCGATCGGCAGGTCGATGAGGCGTGACCAGTGCATCAGCGTGCCGCCTTCTAGGCCGAGGCGGGCTTGCGTCAGGTCGAACCAGCTCTGGCCACCGAGGAGATCGCGTACCTGAACCAGACGCATGACATCATCATTGTCGCGGCCAACATAGTCGGACGCCATCAGGTACCGGGCGACAAGGACGAGGATGGTGGGAGCGCCGTAGACGAACACCATCGAACGCAGGCTCGACCAGAACGGCCTCGGCGCGTTCTTCGAAATCGCCTCGGAAAGCGTCGCCGTCCCGTTCGCCATGGATCCTCGCCCGTCTCGATCACATCGCAACCTAACGACGAGCGCTCAAAAAAGCGTAAAGCCCGCGACAATTGGGGGAGCCTGCGCGCACGGACGTGGCCCTTGGCGTCTTGTTAACACCCTGATGCCTATGATGGCGCCGATCCAACATGAGCCGAGCCACCCGGATGTTCGACCGTTTCAACATCGCCGTTCTGCTGCCTTGCTACAACGAAGCGTCGACCATCGGGCAAGTGGTTCAGGGCTTCCAGGCGGCGCTGCCGTCAGCGCACATCTATGTCTACGACAACAATTCGACGGACGGCACGGCCCTGAAGGCCATGCTTGCCGGTGCGACCGTCGTGCGCGAGCGCCGGCAGGGCAAGGGGCACGTGGTGCGCCGGATGCTCGCCGATATCGATGCCGACATCTATGTCATGGCCGACGGCGACAGCACCTATTGCCCGACGGATGCGGAAGATCTGATCCGCACCTTGATCACAGAGCGCACCGACATGGTCGTCGGGACCCGGCGCGGCGTCCACAACGACGCGGGCAGACAGGGTCATGCGCTCGGCAACAGGCTCTTCAACCTTCTCTACCGATCGATGTTCGGTACGGATTTCAACGACATCTTCTCCGGCTACCGGGTCTTCTCGCGGCGGTTCGCCAAGAGCTTCCCTGCCATTTCCAACGGCTTCGAAATCGAGACGGAGATGTCCGTCCATGCCTCGCGGCTGAAACTGCCTGTCGCAGAGCTTGAACTGGACTATGGCCGGCGACCCGACGGTTCCCATTCCAAGCTATCGACATACAAGGACGGCGCCAAGATCCTCTGGACCTTCGCAATGCTCATGAAAGAAACGCGGCCTTTCACGTTCTTCGGACTCATTGGCATGGCTTTCCTCTCGACGAGCGTCGGTTTCATGATGCCGGTGTTGCTCGAATATTTCGCCACCGGGCTCGTGCCGCGCATGCCGACCTGGGTCTTCGCGCTGGCCATGCTGATGGTGTCGATCATCATGTTCACGGCGGGCCTGATCCTCGATTCCGTCTCACGGGCCCGGACCGAGCAGCTTCGCCTTCACTATATCGCAACCGCCGCACGGGCCGCTCCCCTCGACAGCGCGAAGGGCGGCCTCGGTTTGTCCCAGACCGAGGATTTGGCGATCGGAACGCAGGCACGGATCGTTCGGGAACGTCACGGATGAACCGGGAAACAACCAACCGCATACGCTTCATCATCGAAGACGTCATACCGCCGATCCTCAGGGATTCGCGCCTGTTCAAGGGCATGGCGAGCCTCGCCTGGGGCAAGCACATCGCGCATCTCGCGGAGTTTCGCGCACGGGCGCCGTTCCTGTCGGCACGCGAATACGAAGACCTCTATCGGCGCCATCCGAGGGTTCACGAGGGAACGGACAATTCCGAAGCCTGCGTACGCAAGATCGCCGCAAGCATCGCCGGCGACAGCGTCTGCGACGTCGGCTGCGGAACCGGCGTTCTGTTGAAACGGATCCGCGCTGCCAATCCCGAGGTCAAGCGCCTGACAGGCGTCGACTTCGCCATCGACGACGCGGCCCGGATCGAGGGCGTGGAATATCACGCGGCGATGATCGAGGACCTGCCATTTGCGGATGGCGAGTTCGACACCGTCGTCTGCACCCATGTCATCGAACATATCCTCGACTATCGCAAAGCGATCTCCGAACTTCGACGGATTGCCCGCCGGCGCCTGATCATTGTCGTGCCACGCGAGCGCGAGTATCGCTACACCTTCAATCCGCACTTCAATTTCTTCCCCTATACCCACTCCTTCCTTCGCGCGGTGCATCCGGTGCCAGCCGAGCACGAGTGCATCGATATCGGCCGCGACATCTACTATCGCGAAGACAAAGCTCTGGCGGTGTGAGACGTGGCGATGAACCTCAATCTTCAGCCCGCCGTCTGGTTCGGACTGTTCTTCACGCCGGTGCTGATTTCGGCCGGTCAGATCCTCTTCAAGCTGACAAGCGCCAAGACCGGGGATGCCAACGCGCAAGGGCTGCTGGCGCTGGCCCTTAACCCGACATTGCTCACCGCCTTGGCCGTCTACGGCATCGGCACGATCATCTGGATCTTCACGATCAAGTCCGTGCCGCTGACGATCGCCTATTCGTTCATGGCGCTCACCTTCTGCATTGTGCCGCTGCTTGCCGCCGTCTTTCTCGGCGAGGCGGTAACGCTGCGCTACGCCCTCGGTGCCGCGCTGATCATCGGCGGCATGATCATCATCAACTCGTAAGGATACCCGGGACCATGATCGTCACCGCCTCCTTCCTTCTCGGCATCATCACATGCGGTCTGCGCTCTGCGCGTGTCTGCGTGCTGGTCGGTGCGGTGCTGCTGGCTTTGGCAGGTGTCAGCGGCAGCTGGGTCGAAGCGGTCGCAGCGATTGGCGCCTATAATATGGGCGTCGCGTTGATGCTATGCGGCGCCATCGCAGTCGGCCTGCAGCGCGACAGCCACTAGCGCCGTGCGCTCAGATGAGCGCACAAAGAATGCTCATCCTTTTCGCTCGAAAAACGCCCTGGTCTCCTCGTCCGCGGGGAAGAAGGATTCGATCAGCACACCCTCCACCAGGGCATCCTGGGTCGAGCCGAAGGTCTGCAGCGTGGTGATGAAGCTCAGCCGCAAGCCGCCGACATCGAGTTCGATCGGCAGAACGGGCAGCCGGTCAGTGTCCGGATGATTCTCGACCGCGCGCGCCACTGCGGGATTGGACGCGGCCTTCTCCAGGCGTTTGCCGAGGCGGCTGCGCGGTCCTTGCAGCCAGGCCTCCGTGCGCACGCGCTGCACGAGATCGGCGGCCGCCGGCTCCCAATTGACGACCAGCTTGCGCACATTGTCATTGCCGAGGAAGGTGTCGAGGAAATTTTCTCCCGGCTGGAACGGAATGTCGGCGGCGACGGCCAGGCTCGCCAGCGCCGGGTTGACCACCAGCAACGTATATTCGTGGTCGAGCACCAGGCCGGGATAGGGATCGTGGCGCGCCAGGATCAGCCTGATGGCATTGGCGACGGCCGGCGGCATGGCGTCCAGGCCCGCGGCCGGCCGTGTCGCCATGCGCGGTCGATAGCCGGCTGCCGAAAACAGCGTCCCCTGGTCGCGGGCCGGGACTTCCAGCACCGAGGCCAACCGCAGGATCATGCCTTCCGACGGTTTCGAGCGGCCGGTTTCGAGGAACGAGAGGTGACGCGCCGAAATGCCGGCGGCGACCGCCAGGTCGAGCTGGCTCATGCGGCGGTGTCCGCGCCACTCCTTCAGATGTTCGCCAAACTGCATGTGTCGTGATTCTCCATTTGCCCGGCAGACTGGCGCGCGTGCCGGGTAAAATCCATTACCTCAGAGGTAATTGGTTTGATGACGTCATCAGCGCAACATCCGGCCATCGACAAACGGATGGAGCCGAAGATGACCCTCTCGAACCGCAGCCCGCTCAACAAGACCTTCCTCGCCGACGGCGCCTTCTCGCTCGTCTCCGGCGCCGCGCTGATCCTCGCAGCAGTGCCGCTGGCTGCACTGGTCAACGCCGCCGCGACGCCCCTCATCACGCCTGTCATGTTGAAGGCGCTGGGTGCCGGTCTGTTGATCTGGGGGATATTCCACCTCTCGGCGGCGCGCAATGGCGGCCCGGTGACGGCTTCGGCGCGCATCAGCATCGCCGGCGACATGCTCTGGCAGGTAGGAAGCTTGGCATTGCTGCTCGCCGCCTATGCCTCCCTTTCCGCCGCCGGCATTGCCCTCGTCGTCATCGGCATGATCGGCGTCGCCGACTTCCTGTTCTTCAAGCTGCGCGGTCTGGCGCAGGAGCGCGGGGCGATCGCCTGACGGATGGTCTCAAGAGATCGCGAAAGGCGTCCGCCGGTCATGCCGGCGGACCTTCTCGTATTCTTCGATCGTCTCAGATGGTCTCCCAGCCATCCTTGGCGCTGGCGCGATAGATCGCGTCGATGAATTTCTGATTGAGACGCGAATTCTCGAGCGTCACCACTTCCTCGTCCTCACCCTTGGCGGCGCGCGAGAAGGCTTCCGCCTGAAGCTTGTACTGGCGGGCATCCTGGAAGCGGAAGAGCTGGGACTGGGCGTGGTTCTGGTTCGTCAATTCCACCTCCTCACGGCCGTAACGATCGGCGTTGAAGGGCGACTTCACCTCGATGAAGCCCTTGTCGCCATGGAAGACCATGACCTGGCGGGCGGCGAGCTGGGTGGAGATATAGAAGCTCAGCTCGAAATCGCCGAAGTCTGCCCGCACGCTCGAATAGATGTCCGTGCCGAATTCCGGATCGCGATCGGTGCTTGCCTGCGCCCGCACCGGCTCCTTGCCGGTGACGAAACGGGTGGTGATCGTCGGGTACACACCGATATCCGGCAGACCGCCGCCGCCGAGCGCTGGAATGTTGCGCATGTTGTTGGGGTCGCGGTTGAAATAGGTGAAGGCGCCCTGGACGTGGCGCAGCCGGCCGATCGCGCCTTCGGCCAGCAGCGAGCGCACCTTGCGCCAGACGGGGCTGTAGGTGACCATGAAGGCTTCGGCGATCACCACGCCATTGCGATCTCGCGCCGCAATCAGCGTATCGATCTCGGAGGCGCGTAGCGCAATCGGCTTTTCGCACAGCACGTGTTTTCCAGCGTCGGCCGCCTTGATTGACCATTCGACGTGCTGCGCCGTCGGGAGCGGAATGTAGACCGCATCGATCACGTCGGACGCCAGCATCTCCTCGTAGGAACCGAAGGCATGCGGTGCGGAGAAGCGATCGGCCATCGCCCGGGCTTTTGCGAAGTCGCGGCTGGCTACAGCCGAAACGACGCAGTTTTCCGCGTCCTGAATGGCCGGCACGACGAGGTCGCGGCCGATCCGGGCCGTGGACAGAATTCCGAAACGTAACATGGTGAAGCTCCCTGATTTTGCGGCCGAGACTAGCGCCGAGGTACGTACCTATCAAGCGATTGATACCGTTCCGGCCGAGATTCGCGTTTCGCAGAAAAAAGCCGGCAGACGGGTGACAATGTCAGCTTTTCTGCCCTATCTTTCCCTTCGCAATCCTCCCGATCGCGATATGCTTTCATCCAGTCCAATGGAGCGAAACCATGGAAAAACTGAGACTTGGCCGTACCGACCTGACAATCGCGCCCCTTGTCTTCGGCGGCAATGTCTTCGGCTGGACCGCCGACGAAAAGACCTCCTTTGCGCTGCTCGACGCCTTTTTCGATGCCGGGTTCAACGCCATCGATACCGCTGATGTCTACTCCTCCTGGGCGCCGGGCAATCAGGGCGGCGAATCCGAAACGATCATCGGCAAATGGCTGAAACAGTCCGGCCGGTCGCGCGACAAGGCCGTCATCGTCACCAAGGTCGGCTCCGAACTCGGGCCCGACCGCAAGGGGCTTTCGCGCCGCTGGATCCTGCAGGCGGTCGAGGATTCGCTGCAGCGGCTGCAGACCGACCATATCGATCTCTATCTCTCCCATTGGCCCGATCCGGAAACGCCCTACGAGGAGACGCTGACGGCCTACGACCAGTTGCTGACCGAGGGCAAGGTCCGGGCCATCGGCGCCTCCAACCTGAACTCGCTGCAACTGCGCGAGGCGCTCGACGTATCCGCAAACCAGGGCCTGCCGCGCTATCAGGTGTTGCAGCCGGAATACAATCTCTACGACCGCGACGCGTTCGAAGGGCCGCTGCGCGATCTCTGCATTGCCGAGGAGATCGGCGTCATCAGCTATTTCGGGCTGGCGCGCGGCTTTCTCTCGGGAAAGTACCGGACGCACAAGGACCTCGAAGGCTCGGCACGCGGCAGCGGCGTCGAGAAATATCTTGACGGGCGCGGCATGCGCATCCTCGGCGTGCTCGACGACATCGCCGCCGACACCGGAGCGACCCAGGCGGAAATCGCGCTCGCCTGGATCCGGACGCGCAAGGGCGTCACGGCGCCGATCGCCAGCGCGACCAGCCTCGCGCAGTTGGAGAGCCTCATTCGTTCTGCCGCACTGGAGCTGTCGGATGAAGCGATCCGAAAGCTCAACGATGTGGGCGAATGACGGGAGCAAAACCAACCCGATGGCATTGACGACACGCGCTGCGACAGCCGGCGACGAGGCGGACTGGCGCCGCCTCTGGGCCGGCTATGTCGCCTTTTCCGGCACCGATCTCGCCGGGGACATCATCGACCTCACCTGGAAGAGGCTGACCGATCCCTCGACGCCGCTTTTCGCGCGCTTGGCGATCCTCGACGAAAAGACGGTGGGCTTTGCCATCTGCCAGGAGCAGCTCGCCACCTTCTTCCGGCAACCGATCTGCTACATCGAGGATCTCTATGTCGATCCCGCCGCACGCGGCCAGGGCGTGGCACGGGCAATGATCGACGATCTCATCGCGCATTGTCAGGAGAAAGGCTGGGACCGGCTCTACTGGTACACCGAGGCCGACAATGCCATGGCGCGGCGGCTCTACGACCGCTACTCCGGGACCGACGAGCACGTGCGCTACAAGGTCAATTTCGGCACGTTCCTCAAATCCGGAAATCCGGCATAGGCCTCCGCATGGCTACCGGCCTGATTTGCCATGCCGGCCTTCGTCAGCAGCCCGCGCGGTTGGATAAAACTCGATATCCGACGCGCCGGCCGCTCGTGCCACTGGATGTTGAAGGCCCATAACTTCGGGAAAAAGCAAAGCGAGGCATAGGGCAGATGGTCGTGGATCCACCAGGCGATCGACTGCCAGCCGCCGATATCGCCGCGGCGATCCCAGACCCAGGGGATGACGATGCAGGCGCTGGCGCCGATGCATCCGTCGGCATCGCGCATGTCCCAGATATGGTCGGCGGCCGAAGCGGCATTGGTCGAGCAGTTGAGACCATTGGCATTGCCGAAGCCGTTGACGGCGCGGTTGCGGTAGCCTGAGCGAATGACGAGGCGACCGAAGGTCGCCTCTAGCGGCTCCAGCAGCTCCTCGCAGAGGCGGCGCCCGGCCTCGATCGCGAGATCCGGATCGTCAGGAATGTTCGGGATGCGATAGAAATCGGCGATCTCCGAATGCAGAAAGTCGCGGAAGAAGAAATTCCTGGACAACCGTACCCGGCCGAGATCTTCGAGACCCTTCATCGAACCGGGCTTCTTCATCGTTTTCCTTTCTCATCCGAACAAACGGAGTGCGAGACCAATGGCATTCCAAATCCGGCCCAACGGCGCCACCCAATTCCACACCGCGGCTATCTGTGCCGGAAGAAATCGATGAAGGCGCGCAGTGCCGGCCGCATCTGCCTGCGGCTTGGATAATAAAGATAGGGGCCGGCATAGGGTGCGCACCAGTCTTCCATGACACGCTCCAGCCGTCCTTCGGCGATCGCCGTTTCCACCCGCGACAGGAAGAGATAGGCAAGCCCGGCGCCGCCCATCGCCGCCTTGATGATCGGCCGGTCCTCGCCGAGGATCAGCGGGCCCTCGACCGATACCGTCAGCTCCTCGCCGCCCTTCTCGAACTCCCAGCGATAAAGCGTGCCGTTGGAGAAGCGTCGGCGGATGCAACGATGCTCCGCCAGGTCGCGCGGATGCTGCGGCCGCCCGTGGCGCTCGAAGTAGTCGGGCGAAGCGACGACGGCGCTTTCCAACTCAGGCCCAACTTTGACGGCGATCATATCGGCTTCCAGGCTTTCGCCGAGCCTGATGCCAGCGTCGTAGCCTTCTTCGACAATATTGGTGAAGCCATCCTCATTGGCGATTTCCAGGACGATCTCCGGATAGAGGTTCAGGAACGCGCCGAGCCTTGGCGCGACGATCAGATCTGCTGCAAACCGCGGCGCCGTGATGCGCAGATTGCCTGCGGGACGCTCGCGGGCGTCCGCGGCCGCTTCCAACGCATGGGCGATCTCGTCCAGCGCCGGTGCCAGCCTTTCGAGCAGCCGGCGACCCTCCTCGGTCGGCGCGACGCTCCGTGTGGTGCGCGCCAGCAGGCGAATCCCAAGGCTCGCCTCGAGGCTGCCGACGGCGTGGCTGACGGACGACGGCGCCACGCCGAGTTCTCGGGCGGCCCCGCGAAAACTGCCATGGGCGGCAACGGCGGCCAATACCGCGAGTTGAGAAAGCTGCGTTCTGTTCATTGATCGAAATAATAGAACAGCCCGTGAGAATTAACAGTGATTTTCAGCCGCCGCGTATGGCCCTATTCTTCAATCGTCGCCAACGTCTGGACGAAGCGAGGAGCTCGTCTGCGATGGCAACGAGGAACCGTCGCCCGCCATTCAGGCGCATCGGCGGTGTCCAGCCACCAATTCATGCCTCGGACGATAGACGCGCCCTCCCAGCGCGTTCGTTCCGACGCGTGACAGCCAGACAAAGGAAACGACATGAAGACCCGCAAACTCGGGAACGACCTTACCGTCTCCACCATCGGCCTCGGCTGCATGGGCATGAGTTTCGCCTATGGCGCAGCCGATGAGGCGGAATCGATACGCACCCTTCACCGCGCCGTCGACCTCGGCATCACCTTCTTCGACACGGCCGAAGTCTATGGTCCTTTCGAAAACGAGAAACTGCTCGGCAAGGCGCTCGGTTCCATGCGCGACAAGGTGACGATCGCCACCAAATTCGGCTTCCGCATCGAAGCCGGGGTGCCGGCGGCCCAGGCGATCAAGGGCGTCGACGGACGGCCGGAGCACGCGAAGGCGGTGGCCGAAGCCTCGCTCAAGCGGCTCGGAACCGATGTCATCGATCTCTATTACCAGCATCGTGTCGACCCGGAGGTTCCGATCGAGGATACCGTCGGCGCCATGGCCGAATTGGTGCGCGAGGGCAAGGTGCGGGCCCTCGGTCTTTCCGAAGCGAGTGCCGCCACCATCCGTCGGGCCCACAAGGTTCATCCGATCGCCGCTGTCCAAAGCGAGTATTCTCTGTGGTCGCGTGACCCGGAAGCGGACGTGCTCGCCACCTGCCGCGAACTCGGCATCGGCTTCGTGCCCTACAGCCCGCTCGGGCGCGGCATGCTGACCGGCGCGCTGCGCAAGGCCGATGATCTGGAAGCCGACGATTTCCGGCGCTCGCTGCCGCGTTTCCAGGCGGAGAATTTCGACGCCAACGTCCGGCTGGTCGAAACGCTTCAAGCGCTGGCTGAGGAAAAAGGCGTGACCGCGGCTCAACTCGCGCTCGCCTGGGTCATCAACCAGAGTGATTTCATCGTGCCTATCCCGGGCGCCCGCAAGCTCGACCATCTGGAGCAGAATGCGGCCGCGGCAGGCATCCCGCTCAGTGCTGAGGAATCCAGCCGCCTCGCCGAAGCGCTGTCGCCGGCACTTGTCGCCGGCAATCGCTACACGGACGCCTCGCTGGCGCTCACCAACCGTTGACCTTGAGCGTTTCCAGGAGAAACGGAGTCTTGGAAACGCTCTATCTCTGTGTTTTCACCGCATTTCCTGACGGAAAACCGCTTCGCACTTTTCCTGGAAATGCTCCATTTCTCCCCGTCTTCCGCAGATGGCGGGGAGATTTCCCATCGAAATTCACGCCGGACGCACTACCTCTCAACCAACGGCAACAAATCCGGAGGAGCGGGAATGTCCGACGAGCAGGCGATTAGCGCGGTGGTGCACCTCTATGTCGACGGCATGGCCTTTGCCAACGAGGGCGCGCTGCGCAAGGCGTTTCACCCCGATGCGGCGATTATCGGCAACTACAAGGGCGCGCTCGAATGGACGACGCGCGACGGCTTCATCAAGACGATCATCGAGACGGGTGCAGCCCCCCCTGGAACCCAGCCGGAGATGGACGTGCAGAAGATCGATATCACCGGTGACACTGCAACCGTGAGGGTGGTCGACAGTTTCGCCGGCGAACGCTATTCCGATCATCTGTCGCTGGTGAAGATCGACGGGCGCTGGGTGATCGTCAACAAGGTCTTCCATCAGCACGCGTGATGACGGCACCCCCAGAGAAACCCGAGCCGACGGGCAGGCTCATCGGCATCGACCATATCCAGCTTGCCATGCCGGCGGGTGCCGAACCGGCGGCACGCGGCTTCTACAGCGGTCTCCTCGGCCTCTCGGAGGTGAGCAAGCCGGCCAATCTTCTCGCGCGTGGCGGCTGCTGGTTCGAACAGGGCAGCATCCGCCTGCATCTCGGCATCGACCAAGACTTCAGGCCGGCACGCAAGGCCCACCCGGCCTTTCTCGTCGACAATCTCGACCGCCTGACGCTGCGGCTCGAAGCGGCCGGTGTGACGATCGCCCAGGACGAGCCGCTTGCCGGCTACCGCAGATGTTATGTCCACGATCCCTTCGGAAACCGCATCGAACTGATGCAGCGCGTGGATTGAACCGCAAAACGAAAAGGGCCGCTGGATCGCAGCGGCCCTTTCGATTGATACGTGCTTGAGCCGGTTACGCCCGCAGAACGCCGCCCGTCGACTTCGTCACATTGGCGACGATCTTGGCGGTGAGCGCTTCAAAATCCTCGTCGGTCAGCGTGCGCTCGACCGGCTGGATGGTGACCTCGATGGCGATCGACTTCTTGCCTTCGTCAAGCGAAGCGCCCTCGAAGACGTCGAAGACGCTGACGCCGGTGACCAGCTTGCGGTCGGCGCCGGAAGCGGCGCGCAGGATGGCGCCGGCCTCGACCGCCTTGTCGACGACGAAGGCGAAGTCGCGCTTGACCGCCTGGAACGGCGAGAGATCGAGCGCCGGCTTGGTGCGGGTCGCCTTCTTCTTCGGTTCGGGCATGGCGTCGACATAGATCTCGAAGCCGCAAAGCGCGCCGGAGACGTCGAGCGCTTCCAGCGTCTTCGGATGGAACTCGCCGAAGGTGCCGAGAACGATCTTCGGGCCGAGCTTGATCGTGCCGGAGCGGCCGGGATGGTACCAGGCGGGACCGCCCGGCTCGAACTGGACGTTGCCCATCGCCACGCCGCAGGCTTCAAGCACGGCAATCGCATCAGCCTTGGCGTCGAAAACGTCGACCGGCTTGCCACCGCCCTTGGCCGCGTTCGACCAGAGACGGCCGGCGCCGTTCAGCGCGGCCGTGCCGCGGCGGATGCCGCCGGCAACGCGGCGCTGCGCGTCCGGCGTATCGCCTTCATAGGTGCCCGAGACCTCGAAGATCGCAACGTCGCCAAAACCCTTGTCGGCATTGCGCTGGGCGGCCGTCAGCAGGCCCGGCAGCAGCGACGGGCGCATGTCCGACATGTCCGAGGCGATCGGATTGGCGAGCTTCAGCGCCGGCGCGCCGCCGCCGAAGAGCTTTGCCTGATCCTCGGAGATGAACGACCAGGTGACCGCTTCCAGCATCCCGCGGCTTGCAAGCGTACGCTTGGCAAGGCGCGTGCGGATCTGCAGCGTCGTCAGGATCTTGCCGTTGACCGTGCCATGGCTCGGCAGCGGGGCCGCAACGATGTTGTCGACGCCGTGGATGCGCATGACCTCTTCGACAAGATCGGCCTTGCCGTCGACATCCGGGCGCCAGGACGGAACCGAAACCTTGAAGCGTTCACCCGAGCCTTCAACACCGAAGCCGAGCTTCCTCAGGATCGAGATGCTCTCCTCGGAGGAAACCTCGAGACCGGTCAGGCGCTTCACCTCGGAAACCGGGAAATCGACGATCTTTGGCTGATAGCCGGCATAGCCGACCACTTCCGCCTTGGCGGCCTTGCCACCGCAGAACTCGAGCACGAGCTCGGTGGTGCGCTCAAGGCCGGGCACCATGTATTCCGGGTCGACACCACGCTCGAAACGGTAACGCGCATCGGTGATGATGCCGAGCGTGCGGCCGGTCTTGGCGATGTTCATCGGATCCCAGAGCGCCGATTCGATCAGCACGTCGGTGGTGTTCTCGTCGCAGCCGGAATGCTCGCCGCCCATGACGCCGCCGATCGATTCGATCGCCTTTTCGTCCGATATGACGACGTTGTTGGGGCCGAGCTTGTATTCGCGCTGGTCGAGCGCCAGCACCGTCTCGCCGTCCCTGGCGCGGCGGACCGTCAGGTTGCCCTTGACCTTGGCGGCGTCGAAGACGTGCATCGGTCGGCCCTGGTCGAAGGTCATGTAGTTGGTGATGTCGACCAAAGCGTTGATCGGGCGAAGGCCGATCGCCAGCAGCCGCTGCTGCATCCACTTCGGCGACGGGCCGTTCTTGACGCCGCGCACGAGCCGCAACGAGAAGCCGGGGCACAAGTGCCTGTCTTCGCCGAGGTCGAGCGTCAGCTTCACCGGCGTTTCGCCTTCGACGGCGAAGGAGGGCGCAGGCCGTGCTTTCAGCGTGCCGAGGCCGGAGGCCGCGAGGTCACGGGCAATGCCGTAGACACTGGTGCAGTCCGGGCGGTTCGGCGTCAGGTTGATCTCGATCATCGGATCGTCGAGACCGGCATAGGCGGCGTAGCTCGTACCGACCGGCGCGTCAGCCGGCAGGTCGATGATGCCGTTGTGATCCTCGGAGATCTGCAGTTCCTTTTCCGAGCACATCATGCCGCGGCTTTCGACACCGCGGATGGTGCCGACGGCGAGCGTCACGTCGATGCCGGGCACGTAGGTGCCGGGAGCGGCAAAGGCGCCGACGAGGCCGGTGCGCGCATTCGGCGCGCCGCAGACGACCTGGATCGGGGCGCCCGAGCCGGTGTCGACCATCAGTACGCGGAGTTTGTCGGCATTCGGATGCTGCTCGGCCCAGACCACCTTGGCGATGACGAAGGGCTTGAAGGCGGCCTTGTCGTCGACGTCCTCGACCTCGAGCCCGATCATCGTCAGCCGCGCGCAGATCTCTTCCAGCGAAGCGTCGGTATCAAGGTGGTCCTTGAGCCAGGAAAGCGTGAATTTCATGATTTCACCTGTGTCCTAGAGCATTTTGCAGTCAGGTGGCATCACCTGACGTCGCACAAATGCGGCAAAACAAAAAGAAGGAGCGGAAGCGCGAACGAATGTGAGCGCATCCGCTCTGATCAGCTGCGCGATCAGGCCGACAGACCGCCGAACAGCGTCGGCATGTCCAGCGGGCGGAAGCCATAATGGGTCATCCAGCGAACGTCGGCATTGAAGAAGTCACGCAGGTCAGGCATGCCGTATTTCAGCATGGCGATGCGGTCGAGGCCCATGCCCCACGCAAAACCCTGATACTCGTCCGGATCGAGCCCGCCGGAGCGCAGCACGTTCGGATGCACCATGCCGCAGCCGAGTATTTCCATCCAGTCGGTGCCCTCGCCGAACTTGACGATCGGGCCGGAGCGGTCGCACTGGATATCGACCTCGAAGGACGGCTCGGTGAAAGGGAAGAACGACGGACGGAAGCGCATCGTCACCTGGTCGACCTCGAAGAAGGCCTTGCAGAACTCTTCCAGAACCCAGCGCATGTTGGCGACGTTCGCCGCCTTGTCGATCACCAGGCCTTCGACCTGGTGGAACATCGGCGAATGGGTCGCGTCGGAGTCCTGACGGTAGGTCTTGCCGGGGATGATGATGCGGATCGGCGGCTGCTGCGCTTCCATGGTGCGGATCTGCACCGGCGAGGTGTGCGTGCGCAGCACCTTGCGGTCGCCCTTCTCATCCGGATTGAAGAAGAAGGTGTCGTGCATCTCGCGGGCCGGGTGGCCCTCCGGGAAATTCAGCGCCGTGAAGTTGTAGTAGTCGGTCTCGATATCCGGACCTTCGGCAATCGAGAAACCCATGTCGCCGAAGATCGCGGTGATCTCGTCGACGATCTGGCTGATCGGATGAATGCGGCCGCGCTCGGCGGGCGACGAGCGGACCGGCAGGCTGATGTCGACCGTCTCTCGCGCCAGGCGCTCGGCGATCGCCTGATCCTTCAGCGCCGACTTGCGGGCGGCGATCGCGTCGGCGACCGTGGTCTTCAGCGCGTTGATCTGCGCACCGCGGGTCTGGCGCTCTTCCGGCGTCATGGTGCCCAGCGTCTTCAGGAGCTCGGAGATCGAGCCCTTCTTGCCGAGCGCATTGACGCGCACGGCCTCGATCGATCCCTCATCGCCTGCGGCATCGATGTCCGCCAGCAGTATCCGTTCCAGTGTTTCCAGTTCGCTCATTCTGTCCTGCCTCGATGCGGGAATGGGTTCGGTTCTATATCGGCTCAAGTCTTCAGGAATGTGATCGCGCCGCGGTCGCAAAGAATGCCAGTGCAAAGACGCAGGGACGACGAAGCCGGAGGCCCGGCTGAAGCGTCGTCGGAAGGTGGAACCGGGGCAGTTCCTTTCGATCGTCTCGCACGTTCATCTCGCGAAATAAGAAAAACCCGCGCTAGCCCTGCCAGCGCGGGTTTCCCAACGAATTTTAAGTACGGTTTTGGGAAAACGCTGGCTTAACGGACAGCGCTTTCAAACTCGTTTGTCGTGCCGGCTTCCTTGAGGTAGGCAAGCGCCTTCTTGGAAGCTTCGACGAGGGCGCCGAATGCTGCCGGCTCATGGATAGCCATGTCGGACAGAACCTTGCGGTCGACTTCGATGCCAGCCTTGTTCAGGCCGTCGATGAAGCGGCCGTAGGTCAGGCCGAATTCGCGGACGGCAGCGTTGATGCGCTGGATCCAGAGAGCGCGGAAGTTGCGCTTGTTGACCTTGCGGTCGCGGTAAGCGAACTGCTTCGAACGATCAACCGCAGCCTTCGCAGCGCGGATGGTGTTCTTGCGGCGGCCGTAGAAGCCCTTGGCTGCCTTGAGTGTCTTCTTGTGCTTGGCGTGAGCGGTTACGCCGCGTTTTACACGTGCCATGTCATGATCTCCTTAACGTGTCCAAAATGCCTGAAAGTCTTAGAGACCGTTGGGCAGGTAGTTCTTGATGACCTTCTTGCCATCAGGCTCCGCGAGAACCATGGTTCCACGTGCGTCGCGGATGAACTTGTTGGAACGCTTGATCATGCCGTGGCGCTTGCCAGCAGCTGCTGCACGAACCTTGCCAGTAGCGGTGATCTTGAACCGCTTCTTGGCAGACGATTTCGTCTTCATCTTGGGCATTTTGCTACTCCATTTTTCTTAAGAATTCGAAACGGACAGACGAGGTCCATTTCCAGCGTTAAGAACGGCCACGGCATGCCCTGCCGGACCGTTCGGACGGGGGCTTATAACCGCACATGCCGAAAAGCGCAACTGGGGAATCGAAGATGGCGCTGCAAGCGGTGGCCGAACGCTTCCCCATACATCTCTAGCACGTTCGTCAGCGCATGCTCTAGGCGGGAGCGCGATCTGCGGCGGCCGCCGCCGGCCTCGAAGAAAAAAGCCGCCCGGAAGGCGGCTTTCATCAATTTGGTCTTACGACTGACGGCAGCGGCGGCTTAGCGCGGCGCCAGAACCATCATCATCTGGCGGCCTTCGAGCTTCGGCTCGGCCTCCACCTTGGCGATCGCCTGGGTATCATCCTTGACCTGGAGCAGAAGCTTCATGCCCAGTTCCTGGTGGGCCATTTCGCGGCCGCGGAACTTCAGCGTGACCTTGACCTTGTCGCCGTCCTCGAAGAACCGGTTCATCGCCTTCATCTTCACGTCATAGTCATGCGTGTCGATGTTCGGGCGCATCTTGATTTCTTTGATTTCGACGATCTTCTGCTTCTTGCGCGCTTCGGCCGCCTTCTTCTGGTTGGCGTATTTCAGCTTGCCAAGATCCAGAATCTTGCACACCGGCGGTTCGGAGTTCGGTGCGATCTCTACCAGATCAAGACCTGCTTCTTCCGCCATGCGGAGCGCCTGGTCGATCGGGACGGCACCGATATTCTGGCCTTCGGCATCGATAAGCTGAACCCGGGGCACCCGGATTTCCTTGTTTGAGCGCGGTCCCTCCTTGACGGGGGCGTCCGTTTTGAACGGTCTGCGAATGGTCGTACTCTCCTCGAGCTATTTCCGAAATGTTGTTTAATTCGTTCGCCGGCGCGATCACAAACGAAGCGCCTGAATCTGTCACCGACGGCAATGTGTGAATTGCGGCGCGAGAGTCAATAGCACGGCTTTCAAGGAAAATCACCACCTGTCGATACCAAGGCGAATCTGTTTTAGAAAGAAAATCGCCAGTTAAACGGGCTTTTGGAGATTACGGGCATGCACAATACGCCAGCCGAGACGGAAATCAGCTTCATCGAGGTCGGCACGGATGCGGCTCAGCGCAGGATCGCGATGCGCGTGCGCCACCCGGAGAAGCCATCGGGACAGCCGACGCTCGTCTGGCTCGGCGGCTACCGTTCGGACATGACCGGCACCAAGGCGGTCGAGGTCGAGCGCTATGCCATGGAACGGGGCGCGGCCTGCGTGCGCTTCGACTATTCCGGCCACGGCGCCTCCGGCGGCGCCTTCACCGATGGCACGATCTCGCGCTGGCTCGAGGAGAGCCTTGCGGTCATTGATCGGGCGGCGCCGGGCCGCGTCGTGCTGATCGGCTCGTCGATGGGCTGCTGGATTGCGCTGCGGGTCATCCAGGAGCTCAGGCAGCGTGGCGACGGAAACCGTGTCGCCGGCCTGGTGCTGATTGCGCCGGCGCCGGATTTCACCGCCGAACTGATCGAACCCAACCTGACCGAAGCGGAGAGGGCCTCGCTTGCCGAACGCGGCTTTTTCGAGGAACCCTCCGAGTACAGCCCGGAGCCGAACATCTTCACCCGCGCCCTCATCGAAGACGGGCGCGTGAACCGGGTGCTTGAGGGCACGATCACCACCGGCTGTCCGGTGCACATTCTGCAAGGCATGCGCGACCCCGACGTTCCCTATACCCATGCGCTGCGGCTGATGGAGCACCTGCCCTCCGACGATGTCGTCATGACACTCATCCGCGATGGCGACCATCGCCTTTCGCGTGAAGAAGACATCGCTAAAATGAAGCAGGCCATCGGCACGATGCTCGCCTGAGCCCGGGCGGGAGAACGCCCCGCCCCTTCCGCCGCAAATTGCCCCAAAACCGCGCTGCCCCGTGGACCGCCCACGATGCAAGGGTTTTCGCGCGCGCGGCCCCGCTTTTAACCATAAAATCCGATGTCCCGATTCCGGCGATTGACTCTGCCGCGCCGACGCTATTAACTCTTTATTAACGATTAGAGCAGCGACGGGGACGAACCTAAAGAAGCTGCCCTCAACTCAGGATTGCGCGAATACGTCCGGACAGGAAGAGCCCGGCATACCGCGTTGCAGGGGATTTGTATGGCGTCTTGGACTGGAGTTAAGGGAAGTATCGCGGCGTTCTGCGCACTTTTCATTTCAGCAAACACGGCAATTCCTGCACAGGCAGGTTCTTCTCCATGGATGCAGACCGGCTCGGCGACATCGCAGCCGATCGGCCACTACGAATTCTGCCAGAAGTACAAGAGCGAATGCAATGTGCGCTCCAAGGGAACGGTTGCTCCGCGCGTGACCGAACGCGGCTGGGCCACCATCCGGCAGGTGAATGCTGCGGTCAATCGCGAGATCACGCCGGTCACCGACCTGGAACTGCACGGCAGGGACGAAGTCTGGTCCTATCCGGACAACGCCGGCGACTGCGAGGACTTCGTGCTTGAGAAGCGCAAGCGCCTGATGAGCAAGGGCTTCCCGGCGAGCGATCTCCTGATCACCGTCGTTCGCAAGCCCGATGGCGAAGGCCATGCGGTGTTGACCGTCCGCACGGCGCAGGGCGACTTCATTCTCGACAATCTCGAAAACGGGGTAAGGCTCTGGACCAACACGCCTTACCGCTACCTGAAGCGCCAGGCCTCGAACCACAGCGGCCGTTGGGTCACCATCCAGAACGGCGCCGAAGTCGTCGTCGGCTCGGTCGGCAACTGATCCAAAGCAAAGTAAAGAGTTTCAAAAAGGGCCGGTCAGACCGGCCCTTTTTCGTATTTGCCGCTCACCCGTCACGCGTTGCCGATCAGGATGCCGGCCGCGAGCACCAGGCCACCGCCGAGCACCACCTGGAATGCCGCCCGCAGGAACGGTGTTTCCATATAGCGGTTCTGGATGAAGGCGATCGCCCAGAGTTCGAAGAAGACGATCACCGCCGCCGTGGCGGTCGCCGTCCAGAAATGCGGGATCAGATAGGGGAGCGCGTGGCCGAGGCCGCCGAGTGCGGTCATGATGCCGGAGGCAAGGCCGCGCTTGATCGGCGAACCGCGGCCTGAAAGCTTGCCGTCATCGTGGGCCGCCTCGGTGAAGCCCATGGAGATGCCGGCGCCGACAGAGGCCGAGAGACCGACGAGGAAGGTCTGCCAGGTATCCTGGGTCGCGAAGGCGGCGGCAAAGATCGGCGCCAGCGTCGAAACCGAACCATCCATCAGGCCGGCAAGGCCGGGCTGTACGTAAGTGAGGATGAACTGACGGCGCGACGTCTGGTCCTCTTCGGCGCGCACGTCTTGGGGCGTGTGCTCTTCGCCAAGCCGCCGGGCGAGCGATTCATGCGATTTTTCCGCGATCGCGAGATCGCCGAGCAGCTTGCGGGTGGCGGCATCCTGGGTTCTCGCCGCGGCCTCGACATAGAAACGGTGCGCCGCTTCCTCCATCGCTTCGGCTTCCTCGCGCGCCTTTTCGATCGGCATTTCGGCAATCAGCCAGTCGGGCTTGCGCTCGGGGAAGTCGCGCACGTGTTCGCGCCGGACAAGGGGAATGCGGCTGCCGAAGCGCTGGACGTGCAGATCGATCAACCACTGCCTGTGGTGGCTTTCTTCCTCCGCCATCTCCTCGAACACTTTTGCCGAGTGGGGATATTGCTGCCGGAGCGCATCGGCATAGGCGAGATAGATGCGTCCGTCGTCCTCTTCGGACGAGATCGCGAGCGCCAGGATTTCCTGCTCGCTTAAGGAAAGAAAGGGACGTTTGGAACGGGCGAAGAGGCGCGAAAACATTGGGAGAAAACCTTCTTTAGAATAATTCTAAAAATAGAAAACCGAGACGGCACCGTCAAGGCCAAAGCCATGCAATCATGCGACAATCTCTCGACAGAGTGTCGCGGCTCAGCCACGATGAAGGCTCTCGCGAATTCCCTTCATTCCCGGAGCGATCGCCTCGATGAGGACCATCTATTCGCTTTCCGAAAGCAAGGACACGTTACTGGATCGGCTTGGAGCCAGGCTTGCCGCGCGGCTGCAAGCGCAGACATCCGGCTACGAGCCCTATACCCCTTCCGATCAGGAAACCCTGGCGCGCACGCTGCGCCCGGGCGACGTTCTCCTGATCGAGGGCAACCAGAGGGTTTCGGCGGCGATCAAGTATCTGACGCAATCGACCTGGTCACACGCCGCGTTCTTTGCCGGCGACCAGATGCCGCTGACGCTCGACCAGGCAACGCTGCCGGTCATCGAGCGGCCGCAACTCATCGAGGTCAATATCGGCGAGGGTTGTGTTGCGGTGCCGCTGAAGAAATACGCGTCGTTCAACACGCGCATCTGCCGGCCGATCGCGCTGACGCCGGATGATCGCACGGCGCTCGTCGGCTTCATGATCTCGCGGCTCGGGATGAAATATGACCTGAAGAACATCCTCGACATGCTGCGCTATTTCATGCCGACCCCGCCGGTGCCGGTGCGCTGGCGGCGGCGCCTGCTTGCCTTTGGCTCCGGCGATCCGACGCGGGCGATCTGCTCGACGCTGATCGCAGCCGCCTTCGAGCAGATCCGCTATCCGATCCTGCCCGAGGTCACCCGCGCCCCCGGCCGGGCGGCTGCTACCTCGACCTATTCGCGCGAGGAGATCCTGCACATCCGGCACCATTCGCTCTATACGCCCAGGGATTTCGACCTCTCGCCCTTCTTCGCGATCGTCAAGCCGACGCTCGAATTCGGCTTCGACTACAAGCGGCTGCGCTGGAACGGCGACGGCGATCACCCGTTCAAAGGTTGAGGGCGAGCGCCTGTTCGCGGGCCATGAAATCGCGCTGACGATCGGTGATGTAATCGCGCACGATCGGCGCCGCATCGCGCGAGCGCGAGAGCTGCATGTGAAAGACGAGCTGGCTGCCGGTGCGGAACATCATCTCGGCGCTGATCAGATAGAACTCCCACATGCGCGCGAAGCGCTCGTCATAGAGCCCGATCACCTTGTCGCGGTTGGCCTCGAAGCGCGCACCCCAATGGGCGAGCGTCGTGGCGTAGTGCACCCGCAAGAATTCGAGATCCGTGACCCAGAGACTGTTGCGCTCGACCACCTCGAAGACCTCCGAGAGCGCCGGCGAATAGGCGCCCGGGAAGATGTATTTCCGAAGCCAGGAGCTCGCCATGCCGGGGGGGCTCATGTGACCGATCGAATGCAGCACCGTGAGGCCGTCATCCGGCATCAGCGCATTCAGCTTCTTGAAGAACTCGTCATAGTGATGCACGCCGACATGTTCGAACATGCCGACCGAAACGATGCGGTCGAAGGGCCCCTGGACATCGCGGTAATCCTTAAGCTCGAAACGCACCCGGTCCCCTAGACCTGCCTTCCGCGCCCGTTCGGTGGCAAGCGCCTGCTGTTCCTTGGAAAGCGTCACGCCGAGCACCTGCACATCCGCGAGCTCGGCAAGATACATCGCGAGATCGCCCCAGCCGCAGCCGATATCCAGCACCTTCATGCCGGGTTCCAGGCAGAGCTTGGAGGCGAGCAGCCTCAGCTTGTTGCGCTGCGCTTTTTCGAGCGTCTCGTTGGGCTCGCGGAAATAGGCGCAGGAGTAGAGCATGTTCTCGTCGAGGAACAGCTTGTAGAATTCGTTGCCGAGATCGTAGTGATGCGCGACGTTCTGCTGCGCCTTGCCCTTGGGATTGGCCTGCTGCCGCTTGCGGAACCGCATCTTCACCGCCCGCAGAAGTTTCTGGATCGGATAAGACCCGAGCGACAGCCGATTGATCGAGAAAAGCGTCAGGAAGTCCCTGAGCGTCGAGCCCTCCTCGAAGCGCATGGTGCCGTCCATATAGGCTTCGCCGGCGGCGAGTTCGGCGTTGAAGACGAGGCTGCGGTAGAGCTTCTTGTCCGTGAGCCGCATCGTCACCTCCGGTCCGGGCGTGCCGGAAAAGACGTGGCGCTTGCCGTCGGCGTCGATCACCGTCAGGCGGCCCTTGCGAATGAAGGACTTCATCATATGCGACAATGGGAACATGCAGACCCTCTTGAGACAACTGTCGTATCAGCGCCGGCATCCTAGCACCCGTTTTTCGAAATGCTCCCCTTAAATTTCTGGTTGCTCATCAAGCTCTTCCCGGAACGAAAACGGGGACGGCAGCCTTCGCCACCGTCCCCGTTCAACTGTTATTCGGCGTTAGCCTCAGTCCTTGGCGCGCTCGACGTAGGAACCGTCTTCCGTCGCGATGACGACGCGGGTGCCGGCCTGGATGTGCGGCGGAACCAGCGTGCGGACGCCGTTCGAGAGAACCGCCGGCTTGTAGGACGACGATGCCGTCTGGCCCTTGACGACCGGCTCGGTCTCGGTGATTTCGAGCGTCACGTGACGCGGCAGGTCGATGGCGATCGCCAGACCTTCGTGCACCGAAAGAATGCAGGCCATGCCTTCCTGCAGGTAGGCCTTGAGGTCGCCGATGTCGTCGGTGCTCATGACCAGCTGGTCATAGCTTTCCGGGTTCATGAAGTGGAAGCCTTCGGCGTCTTCATAAAGGAAGGTGTGCTCGCGGTCTTCGACGAAGGCGCGCTCGACCTGTTCGGTCGTGCGGTAGCGCTCGGAGACCTTCACGCCGTCGGAAATGCGGCGCATATCGACCTGGGTGACCGGCGTGCCCTTGCCCGGGTGGAAGTTCTGGGCGGTAAGCACGACATAGAGCTTGCCGTCGACGTCGAGAACGTTGCCCTTACGGACAGATGAAGCGATGACCTTGACCATTAGTCTTCCTTGTAACAGAGGTATGCGCGACACCGCGGGCCGGAAACACTGGCCCTGAAGGACGCGGAAAGAAGGATTTCGCGCCGCAACTACCCTAATTTCGTGCAAATAGCCAGCCTGAGCCGCTGTCTGCGCGAAGAAAGCCTGGACTGAACCGATCATGTCGCATGCCTCACCCTGGTGGACACCCGATGTCCATGCCGACCGGCGCCCGTTTCTTCTCGGCCGCAACCGGATCCAATCGGCGTTGCGCCGGTTCTTCGAGACACGCGATTTCATCGAGGTGGACACGGCAACGCTGCAGGTCTCGCCCGGCAACGAGGCGCATCTGCACGCCTTCGCGACAGAGGCTCTCCATCACGACGGATCGAGCCATCCACTCTATCTGCACACCTCGCCGGAGTTCGCCTGCAAGAAGCTGCTTTCCGCCGGCGAACGGCGCATCGCCTGTTTCGCCCATGTCTACCGCAACCGCGAGCGTGGACCGCTGCATCACCCTGAATTCACCATGCTCGAATGGTACCGCGCCGGCGAAAGCTACGAGGCGCTGATGCGCGACTGCGCCGAGATCCTCGCGCTTGCGGCAGAGACCACCGGCACCAAACAGTTCATCTTCCAGGGACAGGCCTGCGATCCCTTCGCGACGCCGGAGCGACTGAGCGTCGCGGAAGCCTTCGCGCGCTTTGCCGGCATCGACCTCCTGGCCTCGATCGCGGCGAACGGTGAAACCGATCGCAACCAACTGGCCGCGGCCATGACTGCAGCCGGACTTCGGGTCGCGTCCGATGACACCTGGGCCGATCTCTTCAGCCGCGTGCTCGTGGAAAAGATCGAGCCGCACCTCGGCTTTGGCCGCGCGACGATCCTCGACGAATATCCGACTGCCGAAGCGGCGCTGGCGCGACCGGCCGCGCGCGACCGGCGCGTCGCCGAGCGCTTCGAGCTCTATGCCTGCGGCGTCGAGCTCGCCAATGCCTTCGGCGAGTTGACGGATGCCGTCGAACAACGCCGGCGCTTCGAGATGGAAATGGCAGAAAAGGCGCGTGTCTACGGCGAGACCTACCCGCTCGACGAGGATTTCCTGGCAGCACTCGCGATCATGCCCGAAGCGAGCGGCATCGCGCTCGGCTTCGACCGGCTGGTGATGCTTGCAACCGGTGCGTCGCGTATCGACCAGGTGCTCTGGGCACCGGTGGCGGAGACGCAGCCGTGAACGTACATCGCCCGATCAAGACTGCGCGAGAGCTCGTTGAGGCAGGTCTCGTCGACCGCAGCAATGAGGCCGCGGTTGCCGCCGTCGCCGAGCGTTATGCGGTTGCGATCAGCCCTGTCATTGCCGGCCTCATCGATCCCACCGATCCCGCCGATCCGATCGTCCGGCAGTTCGTGCCCGATGCCGCCGAGCTGACGCTGCTTCCCGAAGAGCGCGAAGACCCGATCGGCGACAAGCCGCACAGTCCCGTTGCCGGCATCGTCCATCGCTATCCGGATCGGGTGCTCTTGAAGGCCGTGCATGTCTGCCCGGTCTATTGCCGCTTCTGCTTCCGCCGCGAGATGGTCGGGCCGCAGGGGCTCGGCACGCTGACACCCGCCGAACTCGATGCGGCGATCGCCTACATCGCCGAACACGAGGAAATCTGGGAGGTGATCCTCACCGGCGGCGATCCCCTGGTGCTGTCACCGCGGCGGCTCACCGAGCTCATGGAACGGCTGAAACCGATCCCGCATGTGAAGATCGTCCGCTTCCACACCCGCGTGCCGGTTGTCGAGCCGTCGCGCGTCGACGCCGAATTGATCGCTGCACTGAAGGCTAACGGCAAGGCGACCTATGTGGCTCTGCACGCCAACCACCCGCGCGAGCTGACTGAAGAGGCGCGCGCCGCCTCGGCACGACTGATCGATGCCGGCATCGTCATGGTCAGCCAGTCGGTGCTCTTGAGGGGCGTCAACGACGACGCGGATGTGCTGGCTAGCCTGATGCGCGCCTTCGTCGAGACACGGATCAAGCCCTATTATCTTCATCACCCGGATCTGGCCCCTGGCACCAGCCATTTCCGTCTGTCGATCGAGGAAGGCCAGGCGCTGGTCGCAGCCCTGCGCGGCCGGGTCTCCGGCCTTTGCCAGCCGACCTACATCCTCGACATTCCAGGTGGTCACGGCAAGGCGGTCATCAGCGCCGCGACGATCGCGACCGATGGCGGCGGCTGCTACACGGTCACCGATTTTCGCGGCGGCGAGCACAGCTACCCGCCGAAAGCCTGATACGCCGCGAGAAATCGCGTCTCGCCAACACATTGAAATTTCATCTAAATATTGCGGACCTGTATTTTTCTTGGCGATTTTCGAGAAAAATCGTAGAGCCGCGTCACAGGCTTTCGACGTCAATCGTCACATGGTCATAGGCAACACAACAACGATGGAGTTGAGACCATGACCGATACCAAAGCCGTCCGCTACGAGCAGGAAATCCCGGACGTGCTTGGAGCGCTCGCCGATGTGCACAAGACCATGGACGTGCACGGGCTCGATCGGACCATTCATAACCTGGTGCAGCTTCGCGCCTCACAGATCAACCGGTGCGGCTTCTGCGTGAAGATGCACACCAAGGAATCCCGCGCCGAGGGCGAGAGCAACGAACGGCTCGACCATATCATCGTCTGGGACCAGGTGAATGATTTCACACCGCGCGAGAAGGCGGCACTTGCCTGGACCGAAGCGCTGACCGAACTCGAACCGCGCACCGATTTCGCGCCGCTCCGCGCCGAGCTGCGCCAGCACTTCAGCGAGAAGGAGATCAGCGTCATCACCTCGACGGTGGCGATGATCAACCTTTGGAACCGCATCCAGATTTCGAGGCACTGATATGAACGACCGGCAGCATATGCAGATCTTCGAGGAGGCGCGCCCGCGCCTTCTCGGCCTGGCCTACCGCATCCTCGGCTCGCGCGCCGATGCGGAAGACGCGGTGCAGGACACGTTCCTGAAATGGCAGGAGGTCGACCGCGCATCGATCGAAACGCCGGCGGCTTGGCTGACGACTGCCTGCACGCGCCGCTGCCTGGATCTGCTCAAGGCCGCGCACCGCAAACGCGTCGACTATGTTGGCGCGTGGCTGCCCGAGCCGATCCACACGACAAGCGACGACAATGCGGAGGAAAAGCTGGCGCTGACCTCTTCGTTGACGACGGCGTTTCTGCTGATGCTCGAACGGCTGACGCCGAAGGAGCGCGCCGCCTATCTGCTGCATGAGATTTTCGGTCAGCCCTATGACGAGGTGGCGGAAACCCTGGACATGCAGGAGACGGCCGCCCGCAAGCTGGTATCGCGCGCCAAGACGAATATCGGCCTGGAGAAAGCCCGGCACCAGACCCCGCGCGAGCGCCAGGATGAACTGCTATCCGCTTTCCACCAGGCAATCCACGGCGGCAACGTCGCCGGACTTACGACGCTTCTTTCGGCCGACGTGAAGCTGACGGCCGACGGCGGCGGCAAGGTGGCGACCGTGCTTGGCGTGCTCTCCGGCAAGGAGACCGTGCTCGCCTTCATCATCGACCGGCTTACCGAATACTGGGCGCATTACGTCTGGGAAATCGGCGACATCAATGGCGGCCGCGGCATCGTGCTTCGCGACGAGGCGAAAAACGAGATCGCCGCGACAGTCGCCTTCGGCTATGACCGTGACGGAAACGTCAACGACATCTTCATCATGCGCAACCCGGACAAGCTCACGCATTTTGGCGAGGCTGCGCTCCACTGACATAGCGGCACCACTGACGCGAACGCGATCTTCCGATACCGGATGAGCCGGTACGCGTTCGCTTGCGATGCCCCGCGTGAGGTACTGACATGCTTGAAAAAACACCCGCTCCCCGAGAGGAAACCGGCTGGCGCGCCCTGCTATCCGGCGAAAATGCGGTGCATTCGCTGGTGCTCAGCGGCGGCGTCGCGCTGCATGCGCTCAACATCTACGTGGTGACGACGATCATGCCATCGATCGTGCGCGAGATCGGCGGGCTTGAATATTACGCCTGGAGCACGACGGTCTTTGTCGCGGCCTCGATCCTCGGCGCCGCACTATCGGCGCGGCTGCTCGGTGCCGTCGGCGCCGGTGGCGCCTATGCGATCGGCGCGCTCGTCTTCGGCCTGGGGACGCTCTTCTGTGCCACGGCCCCTTCGATGGCGATGCTGCTTGCCGGCCGGGCGATCCAGGGTTTTGGTGGCGGCCTGCTCTATGCGCTCGCCTATGGCGTAATCCGGCAGGTCTTCCGGCCCGAACTCTGGACCCGCGCCATCGGCCTGATTTCGGCGACCTGGGGAACGGCGACCTTGATCGGACCCGCGATCGGCGGCATGTTTGCCGAGTTCTCCACCTGGCGCGTTGCCTTCTGGTCTCTCCTGCCGATGACGGCGCTGCTTGCCGCGCTCGCCTTCTCGACGCTGCCGCGCAAGGCCACCGGCGAAGAGGAGCGCACGCCGCTCCCGCTGCTGCAACTCCTGCTCCTCGTCGGCATCGTGCTTGCGCTTTCGGTCGCGAGCACGCGCACAATGGCCTTGGAGCAGATCGGCTGCGTCGGCGTTGCGATCCTCCTGTTCCTGAGCCTTCTGTTCGTCGAGCGTCGGGTGACGGGAAAGCTTCTGCCCTCCGGCAGCTTCACGCTGACCTCCCCGCTGGCCGCCCTTTATGCTACGATCACCCTGCTTATGGTCGGCCTGCAGCCGGAGATCTATGTGCCGTACCTGCTGCAGGAATTGCATGAGCTATCGCCGCTGGCGGCCGGCTATATCGCCGCGCTAATGTCGATCGGCTGGACGGCGGGATCGATGACAAGTGCCCATTGGCATGGAGAACGGGCGAAACAGACAATCTTTGCCGGTCCGGCCTTCGGTTTTATCGGCCTTGCCCTGATCGCCCTGTTCATGCCGATGGCAGGCGCAGAGTTCCTGGTTATCGCCGCGCCGCTCTGCGTCGGCATCATCGCGGTCGGCTTCGGCATGGGCTTTGCCTGGCCGCATATCGTTACCGCCGTCTATGAATTCGCGCCGGAGGGCGAAGCGGAGAAGGCATCGAGCTCGATTACCACTGTCCAGCTCTTTGCCGCTGCACTCGGCGCAGCGCTTGCCGGACTGACTGCCAACCTCGCCGGGATCGAAGCGTCGTCGGAGGGGGGTGTGGCGCTGGCAACGACCTGGCTCTTCGGTCTGTTCGCGCTGCTGCCCGCACTGGCAGTGCTGACGGCCAGGCGTGTACGGCGCGCGAGACGCACGGTGGCGTGAGCCCTATCGGACAATGCGGCCCGCCGAAACGACAGCGGGCCGCGACGCAAAGACTGCGGCGCCCCAACTCATTCGACGGAGCGCGGTCAGGAGGAAACGATGGAAGCCGAGAGCGTCGGCCTTCATGGCGTGCGCGAAACGCTGCTGATCACGCTCCGGGCGAAGGCTGCGGAGAGCGCACTACCCGATTCCCTTCTGCACGATCGCTTTGCCGTCGAGCTGTTGCGGCGCCTCGACGGCAAAGCGAAAGCGCCTGATGTCGGTCACGACATGACGATCGGCATCGCGATGCGCGCTTATCTGCTCGACCGATGGACTCGAGCTTTCATCGCGAGCCATCCGGATGCGATCGTGCTCAACCTCGGCTGCGGCCTCGACACGCGGATCCTGCGGCTCGATC
This sequence comes from Ensifer sp. 22460, assembly GCF_052044935.1. Taxonomy (NCBI): domain Bacteria; kingdom Pseudomonadati; phylum Pseudomonadota; class Alphaproteobacteria; order Hyphomicrobiales; family Rhizobiaceae; genus Ensifer; species Ensifer sp. 22460. The sequence goes on along the minus strand of NZ_JBQENZ010000010.1, from coordinate 107,507 downwards.
CGCCTTCCTCGGTCGCCTGGTTCGACGTCGACTTTCCGGACGTCATCGCCTTGCGACAGCGCCTCTTCCCCGATCGCAGCGGCTACACCGCGATCGCCTCCTCCATTACCGAGCGGGACTGGATCGACCGCATCCCCGATGACCGGCCGGCGATCGTCGTCGCCGAAGGGGTGCTGCCCTATCTTCGCGATCAGGAAGTACGTGACCTCCTGCGGCGCCTTGTAACCTGCCTTGCCGGCGGCGAAATCGTTTTCGACGCCTACAGCCATCTCGGCATCGAACTGCTGCGCTTCAACCCGTCCTTGCGCGCAACAGGCGCTGAGCTTCGTTGGGGGATCGAGGACGCACGGTCGCTGGAACGGAGCGTGCCCGGGCTGACACTACTCGAGGACATTTACAACTACGATGCCGCACAGATCGCGCGCATGTCACCGATGGCGCGGATCGCGATCCAGTTCTTCAGCGCGGTCCCCATGCTGCGCCGTATGGGGCGCCTGTTGCGCTACCGGTTCAAGCAGACATGAAAAAGGGCCGCGCCTCGCGGCGCAGCCCCTTGATAGCAAGCAGTCGATGTCTGCCGATCAGGCCTTGATCGGCGCGATCGAGATTTCGACGCGGCGGTTCTGCGCGCGGCCGGATTCCGTCGCGTTGGAAGCGATCGGACGCTCCTTGCCGTAGCCCATGGCCGACATGCGGCGCTGGTCGACGCCCTGGCCTGCCAGGTAGTTGGCGACGGAGGCGGCACGGCGCTCGGAGAGACCCTGGTTGTAGGAGGCGCTGCCGGTCGCATCGGTGTGGCCGTCGACGTCGATCATCGTCTTGTTGAACTTGCGCAGCACGATCGCCACCGAGTTCAGCGTGTCGTAGAAGGCCGGGATCACCTGGTCGCGGTCAGTCGCAAAAGTGATGTTCGACGGCATGTTGAGGATGATGCGGTCGCCGGCGCGGGTGACCGAAACGCCGGTGCCCTGAAGCTGGGCGCGCAGTTCCGCTTCCTGGCTGTCCATGTAGTTGCCGATCAGGCCGCCGCCGAGACCGCCGATCGCGGCACCGACGAGCGCCGAGTCGCGCCGTCCCGCAGCACTGCCGCCAACGAGCAGACCGGTCGCCGCACCGAGGCCCGCGCCGATCAGCGCGCCGCCGGCGGTGTTCGACATCTTCTGTTCACCCGTATAGGGATCGGTGGTCGTGCATCCCGAAAGATAGATGGCCGCAACAGCCAGAATGGCGCATTTCTTGATCATGGAATCAGTTGTCCCCATTGGTGCTCAAAGGTGCTTCATACTAGCGATTGCGGCAGGAAGATGAAGAGGCGTCCCAATCACGCCATGGTTTACCGGCAAATGCCGGTTTGCTCGGACCGGGTGTGCCGGTCGGGCCACACTATAACCGATCCTTCACATGCCCTTGATAGGACGGACATCTAGCGACCAGGATAAATGTGTGCGGCTTTCCGCCGCCGCTCATTGATAAAGACGAGGCAAGATTTGATGGCAATCGAGTTCGGCGACACGCAACGCAGTCTCAGCGACACGCTCAACGGCATGATTGCCTCGATCCGCGGCGAGACGATTACCCTGCGCGAACTGATGACCGAGATCGGCGAACAGGGATTTCTGCTACTTTGCGCGCTTCTGACGCTGCCGTTTCTGCTGCCGGTGTCGATACCGGGCGTCAGCACGGTTTTCGGCGCCGCAATCATCCTGATCTCCGTATCGATCACGCTCAACCGCCTGCCCTGGGTGCCGCAGCGCATTCTCGACCGCAAGATCGAGACCGAAAAGCTGGTGCCGACCTTGCAAAAGGGGGCGAGCATCGTCTCCAAGCTCGATCGCTACGTCCGCCCGCGCCTGGGTTTCCTGACGCAGGGCGCGGTGATGAACCGCTTCAACGGGCTGATGATCATGGCCGGCGGCGTGCTGTTGATGTTCCCGCTCGGGCTCATCCCTCTGTCGAACACACTGCCGGGAATCGCGATCCTCTTGCTCTCGCTCGGCATCATCCAGCGCGACGGGCTGATGGTCGCCGGCGGCTACCTCTTCCTGATCGCAACGACTGTCTATTTCACCGTACTTGCCTACATGGCCTTTGCCGCCGGCCAGGGACTGTCGTCGTTCTTCGTCTCCTGACGAAACTCGTTCCGTGACATTGGGTGAGCCCGGCTGACTGCCGGGCCATTCGTTTTTCAAGCAGCCAGACCGCCGAAGGCCCGGTAGCTGGCGAAGTCGGTGCGGATGCCGAGCGTCTTCATCATTGCCTCGCGATCGAGGCCGAGCTGGCGGTCGAACTCGCCGAGTGCAGCGGCGACCTTGGGCGCGACGTCGGCATTGGCGAACTCGATCATGGTGATGAAATCGAATTGGCCCGGGCCGGCATGCTGTTCCAGGAACAGGTCCTTCACATAGCCATCCTGCTTGCGGATGACGGCCAGCGTCTTGTCCACCAGTTCGACGAACTGCTGCCGCGCCTCGACCGGCACGGTGTACTTGTTGATGCGGTAAAGCGGCGCGACAACGGACGTATTCGATAGGCTGCTCATTGCTCTTTTCCTCTGATCTCTTTTGAACAGGAGCAGTCGTACGACCTCAAGTAAAGTTGAGGTCAATAGAGGGCACTGCTGTTTTTCAACAACGAGTGCTCAGCCGGAGAGGCCCGTCAGCACATTGGCAACGTTGAGCCCTATTTCCGGCACGCCGTAGCCGCCCTCCATGCAGACGACGACCGGCAAGCCTGAGCGTTTCAGGGCCTCGCCCATGCGGATGTAGTCTTCAGACGTCAGCCGGAAGAACGAGATCGGGTCGCGCTCGAAGGTGTCGACGCCGAGCGAAACGACCAGCGCCTCGGCACCGAAGGCGGCGATGCGTGACAGCGCGTCGGCCATGGCATCCGACCAGACGTCGAAGCCGGTACGACGCGGCAAGGGATAGTTCTTCGTCGTGCCAAGCCCCTCGCCGGCACCCTCCTCATCGGCAAAGCCGAGAAAATAGGGGAAGGCATCGACGGGATCGCCGTGGAGCGAGGCGAAATAGACGTCGCCACGCTCGTAGAAGATATCCTGGGTGCCATTGCCGTGGTGGAAATCGACGTCGAGCACGGCAACCTTGCGAGCGCCGCGATCCCTTAGGCGCTGGGCGGCACAGGCGGCATTGTTGATGAAGGAATAGCCGCCATAGAGATCGATCGCCGCATGGTGACCGGGCGGACGGCAGAGCGCGAAGGCGGCGCGGTTGCCCGCATGGATGTGGTCGGCCGCCGAGAGGGCGCAGTCCATCGCGGCACGCGCGGCGGCATAGGTGCCCTCGGTGATCGCCGTTTCCGCCGCAAAGGAGTAAAAGCCGAGCGCGCCATCGATATCCTTCGGCGGATGCTGGCGCATGCGCCGGGCCGGGAAGCAGGTCGCGATAGCCTCGCCGCGATAGCCGTCAGCGACCCAGCGCGACCAGGCGGTCTCAAGGAACTCGAGATAATCGGGCGCGTGCAGCTTGAGGGCGACCTCGAGATCATGGCGCTCAGGGGCTGCGACATCGTCAAAGCCCGCCTCCTTCACCGCCGCGAGAATCCATTCGGCACGGAACGGCGCCTCGAAGGGCGGCACGAGTTCGCCGCCGAAGAGTTCGGTTCTGGCGTCGCGGAGCTTGTGGTCTTCGGTGTAGAAGATGCGCATGAAGAGGGTCCTGATCGGGTGCAACGGGCGGGGCGCGGGCAACCTAACCCAAGATTCAGGCTGTTGGCTATCTCAGTGCGCGCCCCTCATCCGGCCTGCCGGCCACCTTCTCCCCGCAAGCGGGGCGAAGGACACGTGCCGCAAGCTCGCATTCCCCCTCTCCCCGCTTGCAGCGAGAGGGGCGGGGTGAGGGGCAATCACGCCGGTCGGAGATATCGAACCAAAAGACAGTCCATCATCTACGCCGCGATCCGCTTGTAGAAGAACGTGGTGGCGCAGAGCCCGCCTTCCGGCCACATCGCATAATCGGGAATGACGCCAACGCGCTCCCAGCCCAGGCGCGGATAGATCGCCTCCGCCTCGCTGCCGGTCGCGGTGTCGAGCACCAGCAGCGTCTTGCCGCGCGCCGCCGCTTCGCGTTCGACAGCCTCCATCAACCGCCGCGCCAGGCCCTTGCCTCGGGCCGCGCGATGGACGAGCAACTTCTTGAGATCGCCGCGGTGCGGCTGGTTCGGCATCTGTGCAACGCCGACCTGCACGGTGCCGAGGATGCGGCCCGCTTCCTCCGCCACCATCAGCAGCGTGTCGCCGCCGGCAACCGCTTCGGCGACGCCCTGCCAATAGGCAACCGCGCATTCCGGCGGATAGGGCTGCATGAAACCGACCGAGGCGCCACCCTCGACGCAATCGGACAGTACCTCGGCAAGCGCCGGCATGGCGGCGCGGGCCTGGGTTTCATCGAGCAGACGGATCTGGATATCGGACATGATCAAACCTTGGTGCGGCAGAGGACGACGGCATAGTGAGCCGGCTCATCGTGGGGATTGTGAAAGATGTGGCCAGCCCCCAGCCCCATGAACAGGCAGTCGCCTGCTTCCAGCAAATGGGAGCCGGATTCGGTGGTGAGTTCGAGCCGGCCGGAGAACAGCCAAAGATGCTGGGTGATGCCGCGATCGGACGGCTGCCGCTCGAAGACGACGCGCGCACCCGGCGGAAACTCGACCTCGACGATATCGACCGGCGAACCGAGGCCATCCGGCGAGACGGAGCGGCGCAGATAGCCGGATTCCGGATCGCGCCAGAGGCGCTGGTCTGCACGCTTTGCAAGCGGAGATGCCTCCTTGGCCTCGAAGGCGAAGAGCGCAGACAGCGTGGTGCTGAGCGCGCTGCAAAGCTTGGCGAGAAGCTGGGCCGTCGGGCTCGCCTCACCACGCTCGATGCGCGAGATCATCGCCCGGCTGACGCCGGAGCTGGTGGCGAGTTCGTCGAGCGTCAGATTCTGCTCAGTACGCAGGGTGCGAATGCGCTCGCCGATGGCATGTTCGAGGGGGTCGGCGATGTTTTCCATTATTTGAGATTGCATTTCTCATATAGTGGAGTCAAGACTGGGAAAGACTGAAAATACGGGCATGCGATGCCGCTTTGGCGACAGCGCATCGACGGCCTTTCGGCTATCATGGCAGCTTCGTGAGCAGAAACGAGAAAAGCTTACACTTCAATACTTTAGTTAGTCCTCATCCATCACGCCAGCGCGCCCGAAGGCGCGGCCTTCCATCGACAGGTTGGACATGACAACGCAGCCCTCTTCGCTGACCTCGATCGCCAGTATCGTTGCCTCGATGACTTCGGTCGCGATCGGCAACGGCATGATGCTCGCCTATGTGCCGTTTGCGTTGACGCGCTCGGACGCACCGGACTGGGTGCCGGGTGCTGCCGTGACGATGATTGCCTTTGGCGGGCTCATCGGCTGCGTCATCGCGGGGCCGATGATCCGCCGCGTCGGCCATGCGCGCGCCTTCTCCTGCTCGATGGCGCTTGTCATCCTCTCGGCACTGACGATCGCGCTCGGCATGCACCCGCTTCTCTGGGTACTCGCCCGCGGCCTTTATGGCGCATCCGGCAACACCAACTTCATTATCGCCCAGAGCTGGCTCAACCATGCGAGCGAGAACCACTGGCGCGGCAAGGCGATGGCGCTGTTCTACATGGCCTATGTCATCGGGCTCGGCACCGGCGCCTGGCTGTTCGGGCAGATCCCGGCCGATGGCAACCTGCCGCCACTCGTGACCATCTTTTTCACCGCGCTTGCGCTCTTGCCGATCGGGCTCACACGGCTGCCGACGCCGCCGGCTCCGGCCAAGGTCAGCATCGATATCCCGATGGTCTGGCGCAATTCCCCCGTCGCCTTCATCGGCGTGCTCGCCGCCGGCGGCCTCTCCATGGTGGTGCAGGGCTTCACGCCGATCTATGCGGCCGCCAACAATGTCAGCCAGGGCGACGTCGCCAACCTGATGTTCGTGATGCAGTTTGGGCTCATCGCCATCCAGTATCCGATGGGCACGCTGTCTGACCGGATCGACCGGCGCCTGGTGCTGATCGGCACCTGCCTCTTGATCCTCGCCGCCGGTTTCTTCGCGCTCTCGGCCTCCTTCAGCAATCTGATCCTCTTGATGCTGGTCTTCGCGCTTTTTGCCGGCGCGGTCGAGACCGTCTATTCGATCGCCAATGCGCACGCCAACGACCGCACGGACCCCGCCGATTTTGTGCCGCTCGCCAGTACGATGCTGGTCGCCTGGTCGATCGCCGCGACCGTCGTGCCGATGCTGGTGACACTGCTGACACCGGTGTTCGGGCAGCGCACTTTCATCTATGCGGCGATGGCGGTCGCAGCACTTTATGCGCTCTTCGTGCTCATGCGGCTGAGGAAACGCGACGAGGTGCCAGCAGCCGAGCGCGAAAGCTTCGAGATCAGGAGCGCACAGGTGCCGAATGCCGGCGCGCTCGTCGATGCGGAAGCGAGCGCCGAATAGCCGGATTTATAGTGAACGAAGCCTTCATTTCCCGCTTTGCGGCGGTTGAAGGCACTGCTATATGCGGCCCATGAGCACAACATCTTCGAAGACGCCCCTTTCGCATATCCGCAACTTCTCGATCGTGGCCCACATCGACCACGGCAAGTCGACGCTTGCCGACCGGCTGATCCAGTCCACCGGCGGTCTCGCCGAGCGGGAAATGTCCGAGCAGGTGCTCGACAGCATGGATATCGAGCGCGAGCGCGGCATCACCATCAAGGCCCAGACGGTGCGTCTGCACTACAAGGCCAATGATGGCGAAACCTATGTGCTCAACCTCATCGACACGCCCGGCCACGTCGACTTCGCCTATGAAGTCTCGCGCTCGCTGTCTGCCTGCGAAGGCTCGCTGCTCGTCGTTGACGCTTCGCAGGGCGTCGAAGCCCAGACGCTCGCCAACGTCTACCAGGCGATCGACAACAACCACGAGCTCGTCACCGTGCTCAACAAAATCGACCTGCCGGCGGCCGAACCGGACCGCATCAAGGAACAGATCGAGGAAGTGATCGGCATCGACGCTTCCGACGCGGTTCTGATCTCGGCGAAGACCGGCCTCGGCATTCCCGACGTGCTCGAAGCGATCGTCACCAAGCTGCCGGCGCCGAAGAGCGACGGCGGCGATGCGGCCCCCTTGAAGGCGCTGCTCGTCGACAGCTGGTACGACACCTATCTCGGCGTCATGGTTCTCGTGCGCATCATCGACGGCACGCTCAAGAAGGGCATGACCATCCGCATGATGGGCACCGACGCCAAGTACACGATCGAACGCGTCGGCGTGCTGACGCCGAAGATGGTCGCGATGGATGCGCTTGGCCCGGGCGAGATCGGCTTCATCACCGCTTCGATCAAGGAAGTAGCCGACACCCGCGTCGGCGACACCATCACCGAGGACAAGCGCCCGACCGCCAAGGCGCTGCCGGGCTTCAAGCCGGCGCAGCCGGTGGTGTTCTGCGGCCTCTTCCCCGTCGATGCCGCCGACTTCGAAGACCTGCGCTCGGCGATGGGCAAGCTGCGCCTCAACGACGCGTCGTTCTCGTTCGAAATGGAATCCTCAGCAGCGCTCGGCTTCGGCTTCCGCTGCGGCTTCCTCGGCCTCTTGCACCTGGAAATCATCCAGGAGCGTCTGGAGCGCGAGTTCGACCTCGACCTGATCGCCACAGCCCCCTCGGTCGTCTACAAGCTGTTCATGACCGACGGCTCGGAGCGCGAACTGCACAACCCTGCCGACATGCCCGATGTTGTCAAGATCGCCGAAATCCACGAGCCGTGGATCCGCGCGACGATCCTGACGCCCGACGACTATCTCGGCGGCATCCTCAAGCTCTGCCAGGACCGGCGCGGCATCCAGATCGAGCTGACCTATGTCGGCACCCGTGCGATGTTGACCTACGACCTACCGCTCAACGAAGTCGTGTTCGACTTCTACGACCGCCTGAAGTCGATCTCCAAGGGTTATGCCTCGTTCGACTACCAGATCACCGATCACAAGGAAGGCAACCTTGTGAAGATGTCGATCCTCGTCAACGGCGAGCCGGTCGACGCGCTGTCGATGATGGTGCACCGGATGGCAGCGGAAAAGCGCGGTCGCGAAATGTGCGAGAAGCTCAAGGAGCTGATCCCGAAGCACATGTTCAAGATCCCGATCCAGGCGGCAATCGGCGGCAACGTCATCGCTCGCGAAACCATCTCGGCGCTGCGCAAGGACGTGACGGCCAAGTGCTACGGCGGCGACGCCACCCGCAAGCGCAAGCTGCTGGAAAAGCAGAAGGCCGGCAAGAAGCGCATGCGCCAGTTCGGCAAGGTGGAGATCCCGCAGGAAGCGTTCATCGCCGCACTCAAGATGGGCGACGAGTAAGCGGCAGAACCGCATGCTTCTACGTTTGAAAAGGGCGGCCTCGGGTCGCCCTTTTTGGTTTGCCACTAAGACGCGCGTCAGTCCGCGTCGAGCAAATACCGCTTCGAAATCCGATCCACCAGCCGCCCGTCACTCAGCGGCACCGCCTTATCAATCTTGTAGTCTGTGAAGCCCATCCTGCCGTAATAGGTGAGGCCGCCCACGTTGTCGGCGCGGATGGTGGCGTTGAGCGCCTTGAAGCCGATGGAACGGGCGTGGTCGCGGGTGGCCTCGAAAAGCGCCGTGCCGGCGCCTTTGACCTTGTTGCCGGGGCGGGAGAAGGTGCCGATATCGGCCCAATCCTTGGGTATTCCGTCCGAGCGCTCCAGCCCCTGGAAAGCGCAAGGCTCGCCATTCTCATCCTCCGCAACGAAGCAACTGACGAAGCCAGGACCGGCGAGATAGTGTTCTGCAAAGCTTTCGGGCGTGAACGGCGTCTGATGGGCCGTAGTGCCGCCGATCCGGATGATCTCGTTGAGGAAGGCGCAGAGTGCTGGTGCATCGTCGGGCCGCGCCGGGCGCACGTGGATCGTTTTCGTCGCATCGACCATAAGAAAAACACTCCTTGAAAAGGTCTAAAGAATTCAGTTCGCTGCACGCGGCAGCAGGCGTGCCGGGTTTCCGGCGACCACGGCGCCGGCGGGCACATCCTTCGTCACCACCGCGCCGGCGCCGACAATCGCACCATCGCCGATGGTCACACCGCCCAGGATGATGGCGCCGCCGCCGATCCAGACATCCGCGCCGATCGTCACCGGGCGGGCGACTTCGAGGCCCTGGCCACGCAGATCCGCGTCCTTGTGGTGCTCGGCACAATAGATCTGCACGCTCGGTCCCAGCATCGTGCCCTCGCCGATCTTCACCCGACCGCTGTCGAGGATCGTGCAGCCGGCGTTGAGATAGACGCGGGCGCCGAGACTTGTGTTGATGCCGTAGGAGCAATGGAACGGTGCTTCGATGAAGACGTCATCGGCAACCGCACCGAACAGTGCACGCAAAGCCGGCGCCATGCTTCCGCGCGCGGCCGGTGACATGGTGTTGTGCTGGTGGACCGCTTCGCGTGCCGTCAGCCGAAGCGCATCGAGCTCGGCATCGAGGCACGAGTACCATTCACCTGCGGCCATCTTGTCGCGTTCGCTGGCGGTCATGCTCTTGCCTTTGCTTCCGCCGCTTCGCGCCGGGCCAGGCTTTCGGCCGGCCACATCGTCTTCATGTCGTAATAGATCTCGAAGGCTGGAGCGCCGCCTTCGAGCGACAGCCACTCCACCTTGGAGCGAGTGAAAATGTGCGCATCCGGCGGGAAGTCCGAGGGACGGTCGAGGCTCGCAATGCGGAGGAAGGAGAGCCAGCTGCGCCGGCCATAGTCGCTCCAGAGCGCCGTCTGGCATTCGGCGCAGCGATAGACGTCGTGCGGGCGGCCGCTGTCGGTGGGGAGCGTGACGACGATGGGCTCGCCCTCGGTGAGCTCGATGTTTTCGCGCTCGATGACACCGTTGACGACGAAAGCGCTGCCGACCTGGCGCTGGCAATCGCTGCAATGGCAGCAATTGACGAACATCGGCGCGGCCTTCAGCCGGTATCGGATCCTGCCGCAGAAGCAACCGCCGTTTAGTGTCTCGCTCATCTGTCCATCTCCTCCAATACCGGATCCGCGATCGCGGCGGCGCCCACACGCCGACCGATCGTCGCCACCCAGGCGCGCGCCAGCGTCAGGCCGGCAGCATCGGCTTCCCGGCCATGGCGGGCGGCGTGCTCACGATAGCGGGCAAGCCAGGTGGGATCGAGCCGGTTGATCGTATCCGGGAACGCACGGTTCCAGTCCTCGACGAGATGGGTGTCCGCCTCGAAATGAAATTGGGTGCCATAGGCGGCGCGGCCGATGCGGAAGGCCTGATGGGTGGTGACGGCGTTTTCGGCGAGATGCACGGCGCCCTCGGGCAGGGTGAAGGTATCGCCGTGCCATTGGAAGATCGGGAAGCTCTCACCGACGCTGGACAGCACCGGGTCCTCAGCGCCTTCGCCGCGCACCTGGATCTGGCACCAGCCGAACTCTTTGGCGGCGCCCAGCAGATTTTCCCCGCCATAGGCGCGCGCAAGAAGCTGGCTTCCGAGGCAGATGCCAAGCACGGAGCGTCCGCTGTCCCCGAAGGCGCGCATCAGTGCGGCGAGTTCAGGCAAATAGGGATAGGTGGCATCGTCAAGCGCGCTCTGCTCGCCGCCAAGCACGACGAGCGCATCATAACCTTCGGGCGTTGCAGGAACGGTTTCGCCCAGATAGGCGCGGTGGATCTCGGTCTGCGCCTTGACCTCGCGAAGCGCCGTGCCCACCTGGCCGAGCTCGGTCTTCGCCATGTTTTCAACCACCAATACCCGCATCGTCACCTTCCCTTCGCCGTCGCGAACCGAGATTGAACACGAGCGTGGCCGCTGTTCAAGAGGCGCGATGATCCGCCCTGCGCTTTGCGCTTCCGCCACGGGTCTTGACTTCCCGGTCAAACTTTCCGACCTTCGGGGCATCATGATGTCGACGATTTCTTCCTATCACTGCTTCCGGGTGTGCCCGATCGCAGGAACCTGACCCCAGCCCGGATGCTTGCGCTCTCCGGGTAAGGGGAGCCTTTCGCGTCGGCAGAAGAAATTTTAGACGCGGCTGAACGAGCGCCGAATTCCCAGAAAATTGATTCCGAGTGCGCCCGTGGGCGCCACGGCCGAACACGGCAGGTCACATCATGGCGGCATCCCGCAAGAAACTTCCCCCCATCATCATCAATGCCGACGATCACAAGCGGCTGACGGCGCTGGCGTCCTCCGCGCTCGACCGCGTGCCCGACGTGGCCGAAGCGCTGCTCTGCGAGCTCGACCGCGCCCGCATCGGCGCACCGGAGGCGCTGCCTGCCGACAGCGTGCAGATGGGCTCCAGCGTTGCCTTCGAGGCGGATAACGGCTTTGCCAAGCGGGTGACGCTCGTCTATCCCGGCGAGGCCGACATCGAGGCCGGACGCATCTCGGTGCTGACACCTGTTGGAGCGGCCTTGATCGGCCTTTCCGTCGGTCAGTCGATCGACTGGCAGGATCGGTCGGGCAAGGTCCACCGCATGACCATTCGCAGCGTGACGCCCCAAGCAATTCCAGGAAAAGTGTGAAACGGTTTCCATCCGGAATTGCGTATTCCCTGAAGGCAGACCGGCGGCATGGGCACTACGTGTCGCCAAACGAAAACGGGGAGGCCGGTCTTCACCGCCTCCCCGTTTCCCTGGTCATCGTTCGATCAATCAGAACTGCTTGCCGAGCTTTGCGTCGACCGACTGGCTGTTGGCGCCACGGATGGCGAAGAAGAACAGGATCGCCGCCCAGAGGATGGATTTCTCCGCGCCGAAGAGACCCTCGCCCTGCACGATGCCGTGGAAGTAGACGGTGACGAGCAGAACGATCATGCCGGCGAAAGCAGCCGGGCGCGTCAGCAGGCCGATCGCGATCAGGATGCCGCCGAAGAATTCGGTGGCGGAAAGAAGCGGCGACCAGAAGACACCCGGATAGAAGCCGAGGCCTTCAACCATGCCGATCGCGCCGAAGGGATCGGTGATCTTGCCGAAGCCGTGGACCGCGAGCAGGGCACCCGCCAGAACACGCAGCAGCGTCTCGGCTGATGTATCCAGCGGCAGATAAATTCTTTCCAGAGCCGGCAGGATGGTACGCGGGCGGGAAGTGGAAGCGGTAACGTCGGTCATCAGTGGCTTCTCCGGCGGTTGGGGGTGCGACAATTTGTGCAGTGCCGCATTGTCTCGCCGCGACGGCAGCGCAAAGCAAGCTATCCCCCGATAAAAACATGACTAGATTTGTTGACAATTATGTGAGCAGGACGTGAGCATCTGAGGCGGAGCGACGCAGTTGTTTCCACCTGGCGCCGCCGGTATGGTCGCCGCCCCGACACACGTCCGAGACCAGGCCGATGGATCCGAAACCGCGTATCACCATCCTCTATTGCACCCAATGCAACTGGCTGCTGCGCGCCGGCTGGATGGCACAGGAACTGCTGCAGACCTTCGGGCAATCGCTCGGCGAAGTGGCGCTCATTCCCGGCACCGGCGGCAATTTCGAGATCCGCGTCGATGACGCGCTCGTCTGGGAACGCAAGCGCGACGGCGGCTTCCCCGGTCCCAAGGAACTGAAACAGCGCATCCGCGACATCATCGAGCCGGAGCGCGATCTCGGCCATACGGACAGGAGCTGATCCTGGATTTCGGAATTCTTGCCGGCGTCTTTTCCGCTGCGTTCCTGTCGGCGACGCTGCTCTTTGGCATGTCGGAGGCTGCAGTCGTTGCTGCCGCCTTGCATGGAGAAACAAGCCGCCCTGCCCTGTTCGTTGCGGCAACGCTCGGCAACGTGCTCGGCGCCGTCGTCAACTTCGCGCTGGGGCGCTTCCTGATCCGCTTCGAAGGTCGACGCTGGTTTCCGGTTTCTCCGGCAAGCCGACAGAAGGCGGAGGCGCTCTTTGCCCGCTACGGCCAGCCGGTGCTGCTGCTTTCCTGGCTGCCCGTCATCGGCGACCCGCTGACGCTGGTCGCCGGCCTGTTGCGCATGAAGCTGCCGCTATTCCTGCTGTTCGTCGCCATCGGCAAGGCGGCACGTTATGCCGTCGTCCTGTACCTGACGCCCTGACGCCAAGCAAAGCGATCAGACGTTGCGATCACGGCTCAGCTGTGAGCGAAGATATCCGTCTCGTCCCAGCCCAGCAGATCAAGCTTGGAGCGCGTAGGCAGGAAGGCAAAGCAGGCGTCGGCATGCTCCATGCGGCCGTCGCGAAGCAGGCGGGCCGTCAGCTTGTCGCGCAGCGCATGCAGGTGCAGTACATCGGAAGCCGCATATTCGAGCTGCGCCGGCGAGAGGATGTCCGCCGCCCAATCGGACGACTGCTGCTGCTTGGAAATGTCGACGTCGAGCATTTCCTTGAGATTGTCCTTGAGGCCGTGGCGGTCGGTATAGGTCCGGGTCAGCCGCGAGGCGATCTTGGTGCAGAAAACCGGCGTCGTCGTCACTCCGAACGTGTGGAAGAGCACGGCAATATCGAAGCGGCCGAAGTGGAAAATCTTCTGGCGGGCCGGATCGGCGAGCATGGCGACGAGGTTCGGCGCTTGCCTCTGGCCGGCGGCGATGCGGATGACGTCGGCGGTGCCGTCGCCCGGCGAAAGCTGTACGACACAGAGACGGTCACGGCGGGGGATGAGACCAAGCGTTTCAGTGTCGATGGCGATCGCACCGGTATAGCGCGCAGCATCGGCTGCGGAAATGTCGCCTTCATGGACCCGTATTGCATTCGCCATCGAAAATCCCCAGATCAAACGAAGTGGTGTGGCCTATAGCGCAAGTTTGGCGCCGGCGATACCGTTACCGTATCCCGCCAGACGGTCGCCCGTTCGAAAGTCCTGACAATGACGTCTTTTCGCTCCGCTCTCGCCCTTTCGGCCCTCGCGCTGACTTTGGGGCTCTCCATCGTCCCGGCAACGGCACAGACCTACCGGGACCTGCCCGGCGTGCGCCAGATGGATCCGCTGAATGGCGGCGGAGACCATACCGTCTGCGAACAGACCTTCGTCGACCGCAACTATCCGTTCGAATCGACGGCCCGCGGCGGCCCCGTCTACGACACGATCTACAATTGCCGCCGCGGTGATGGACCGGTCTTCCAGGGCAGCGACCTGCCGCCGTCGCTCTATCGCCAGAAACGCGGCCTCGGCTATTGAAGCAGGCGTGCCTCGGCGCCCGTCGCGTTGCTCGCAAGCTTGCCTCCTCGACGACTACGCCGCTTGGCAAGGCGGGGATTTCTTCCTAGCCTGACGGTACGGAAGCGGGACTGCCTCCGCCTACAGCACTTTGAATTGCTACATGTTTTCATCCTTGAATCGGTTACGATCAGAGGAAACATGCAGTGGGAGGAACCATGTCCGATACGAAACCGCTTGCCATCAGCGCGCCCGCTCCACGCACGCTCGACCTGATCTTCACGCCGCAGGCGCTGAAGGACCTGCACCAGCGTTACCGAATCGTCGAAGCCGACCCGGACGATATCGCCGGGCTCGACGACGATATCCTGTCCGAAGCGCGCTACATCATCGGCCAGCCGCCGCTCGTTCACGCAACGCTCCGGCGCATGGGCCAGCTCCGGGCGATCCTCAACGTCGAGAGCAACCTGATCAACAACATGCCCTACGAGGTGCTGTTTGCGCGCGGCATCCATGTGGTGACCACGGGGCAAGTCTTTGCCGAACCGGTCGCCGAACTCGGCCTTGCCATGGCGCTTAACATCGCCCGCGGCATCGTCGACGCCGACCTTGCCTTCCGCGAAGGCCGCGAGCTTTGGGGCGGCGACGGCAACCGCTCGGCGCGGCTTCTCTCCGGCGCCGACATCGGCATCATCGGCTTCGGCGATCTCGGCAAGGCGCTGAACCGCGTGCTCTCCGGTTTCCGCGCCAGGATCCGCGTCTTCGACCCCTGGATGCCAGCCTCGATCCTGAGAGACAACGGCGTCGAGCCGGCATCGCTCGATACGGTCCTCGGCGACAGCGACTTCGTCTTCGTCGTCGCGTCGGTCACCAGCGAGAACGAAGGCTTCCTCGGCGAAAGGGCCTTTGCCCGCATGCGCCCTGGCGCTGCCTTCATCCTCTTGAGCCGCGCCGGCGTCGTTGATTTCGATGCGCTGATGGCAGCGGTCGCACGCGGCCATATCGTGGCGGCCAGCGACGTCTTTCCGGAAGAGCCGCTACCGCTCGATCATCCGGTTCGCCGCCTGCCGGGTTTCCTGCGCTCCGCCCACCGCGCCGGCGCGCTCGACAGCGCCTTCAAGAAGATGGGCGACATGGTGCTCGAGGACATGGACCTGATGGACCGCAACCTGCCGCCGATGCGCTGCAAGCGGGCCGAGCGGGAAACCGTCGCGCGCATGCGCTCGAAACCGGTGACGGTGAACTGACCCAGCGATTTTTTGAGGCGGGTGTCGGCGGGGCGTGCATCCCGCCGGTTAACGTGTTTTATGGGAATCGCATTTAACTTTCCTTGCACATGCGACCATCCTTGCACGCTAAGGTCGTCGCCAGTTGATCGGTACGGAAGCAGAGAACCGCAATGGCAGACACGGCGTCCGGTGCTCGACAAGGCAGAACACGCGATGGCTGGAACAGCTCGCTGCGGTCGCTGTTCAGCCTGGTCATCGTCACCATGCTGATTGTCGTCTCGGCCACACTCGTCGGGCTCGATTATCATCGCTCGCGCAACGCCGCGATCGCCGACGCCGAGGCCAATATGCGCGGCTTCATGAACCGCCTCGTGGATCGACTGGGCGTGCTCTCGGGCGATACCTCGGCCCTCGTCAACCTCGTTTCCTCGGTCGCCAACTCCTTCCTCGTGCCGCCGCCGGAGCGCATGAACGACAAGGTGGCGGTGCTGCGCGAGGGCATCACCCGCTCGCCGCATATTGACGGGGTCTATGTCGGCTATCCCAACGGTGCTTTCTTTCAGGTGGTCGATCTCAAGCAGGTCGCCTGGCGCATGGCGCTGGACGCGCCACGTGGTGCTGCCATTGCCGTGCGCTCGATGGAAAAGGATGCCAGCGGCAAGTCTCTGCAGCGCGTGCTCTTCCTCGACAAGGACGGCACGCAGTTTTCCGAGCGGCGGCTGCCACCTACCGGCTTCGACCCGCGGACCAGGCCGTGGTATCGCGCGGCGGTCAACGGAAAGGCCGCGGTCTCGACCGGCCCTTATGAAAGTGCCACCACCGAAACGCTGGGCATGACGATCTCGCAAGCGCATCGGGGCAATCCGGAGATCGTCATCGGCGCGGATGTCATCCTCGATACGATCACCGATTTCCTGGCCCGCGAGCGGCTCACGGCCGGGTCCGTCTCCTTCATCCTCGATGCCGTCGGGCGTCCGATCATCCACTCGGACCTGGTGATGATGCGACGCATCATGGCGGCGAAGGACAAGGATAGCCCGATCGTGCAGGCCGAGAGCGATCCCTTGATCCAGAGCATCCGCCTCAATCCGCCTAAGCCCGGCAAGGCCGACTTCGTCGAGGTCGGAGACCGAACCTATCTCGTCATGGTGACGCCGCTCGAATCCGCGCTGCTTCTCTCCGGCAACCGCGCCGTGGTGGCGGCGCCGCTGGACGAGTTGATGGCGGAGGCCAACCAGACGCTCGTGCAAGGGCTGGCGATTTCCGGATCGGTCGTGGCGCTCGCGGTGCTCGCTTCGCTGGTGCTTGCGCATTTGATCACCAAGGGGCTCAACCAGCTGACGGCCAGCGCCAACCGGCTGCAGGATCTCGACTTCACGACGCCCATCGACGTCTCGTCGCATGTCAGCGAGATCTCCACGCTCGGCGGGGCCATGAACCGGGCGCGAGACGCGATCTTCACCTTCGCGCTCTATGTGCCCAAGGAACTGGTGCGCAAGGGCATCGAGTCCGGTCAGTTCAGTGGACGCTCCGCCTGGCGACAGGAGGTGACGGCGCTCTTCACCGACATCTACGACTTCACCACGCTCAGCGAAAAATATCCGCCGGAAGATGTAGTGGCGATGCTGTCGGAGTATTTCGACATCTTCAGCGAGACCGTCGGAGAACACGACGGAACGATCATCCAGTTCCTCGGCGATTCGGTGTTCGCGATGTGGAACGCACCGGCGGCGGACGAAAAGCACGCAGAACATGCCTGTCGGTGCGCGCTGGCGGTCGAGGAACGCTTGCGTGTCTTCAACGAGGCGCAGCGTCAAAAGGGTCTTCCGGAGTTCCGCACCCGTTTCGGCATTCATACCGGCACCGCCGTCGTCGGCAATGTCGGCGCGAAGGAGCGACTGCAATATACGGCGATGGGCGATACGGTGAACGTCGCCTCCCGCCTGGAAGGCATGAATAAGAACTACGACACCACGATCATGGCGAGCGGCGCCGTCGTCGCCCATGCCGGCACCGCTATCCGCTTCCGGCCCCTCGGCTCGGCGCAGGCGAAGGGCCGCGCCTCTGCGTTGGAGATCTATGAGGTGCTGGGCGCAGAGCCGGCAGCCGCAGACGCACGCAAGGCGGGGAAAGCGTATAGGCGGCCTCAGTGACCAACACTGCGGCGCGATCGGGTGACCCAGCGGATACCGGCGACGACAGCAAAGGCGAGCAGCGGCCAGACGGCCCAGAACACTCCATGCCACGTCAGCACGTTGATCGTCAGGAGCACCAGCCCGGAAAGGGCCAGCACACCGATGCCGCGATCCACCCACGGGTTTGCCTTGAGCCACGCAAGGCCCGACAAAATGCCGAGCCCGAGCAATGGCCAAACGGACCAGAGCACCCCGTTCCAGGTGAGGAGGTTCAGCACGACCAGTCCTGCGGCGATGACGGCGAGCACGGGAAGAGATCCTCGCTTCGCCGCGGCGACCGCCCCGCCGCCCCCCTTTGCCTCAGCCCCTGATCGGCCGCCATTCCCGCTCGCTTGACCAGCGGAACGTCCGAAGCCTTGGATGCCGATTGCCGGGCGGGGATCGGCCGTGCCGATGCGCACGGCGTAGCTCGGAACACCACCATCGATGTTCTTCACCTCCAGCGGCCCCAGAAAATCGAACCCGACGGCGACCTTGTTGCGCACCTGGTCATAGACCGTATTCGAAATGACGATGCCACCGGCGGGTGCTGAAGCCTGCAGGCGCGCCGCGACATTGACGCCATCACCATAGAGGTCGTCGCCCTCGGCGATCACGTCGCCGAGATTGATGCCTATGCGAAACAGCATCTGCTCGTCCGAGGGGCATTTCTCGTTGCGACCGGCCAACTCGTTCTGCACGTCGATCGCCGCGCGCACGGCTTCGACGACGCTCGGAAACTCCGCGATGAGGCCATCGCCCCAGGTGTTGACGACACGGCCCTCATGCGCCTCGATGAGCCGTCCCATGGCATCGCGATAGCGCTTCAACGTGGCGAGCGTGCCCTCCTCGTCGGCACGCATCAGTCGGGTGTAGTCTTGAACATCCGCGGATAGGATAGTCGTCAGCTTGCGACGCGTCTCGGACATCGCTTCGTCCTCGCTCAGTTCCGCCGCCCCGGCGGACGATTGCATGGTGCCGCGTTCGTGCGGTCTGCACGCCACTTCGTTGCGAATAGAATATCAATGCTGCCGGTCAAAGCTTCAAGGCGCGTCGCGCGAAAATAACGGCGACGCGCAACCATATCGACGGAAAGAGCGCGCCGCGCGACAGGAAATCGCCTCGATTTGCGGGCAAACGCCAGAAACGAAAAAACCCCGGCTAACCGGGGTTTTTCAAAACCAAATCAAAGACTTGGTTGGGAATTTGGTGCCCAGAAGAGGACTCGAACCTCCACACCCTTGCGAGTACCAGCACCTGAAGCTGGCGCGTCTACCAATTCCGCCATCTGGGCGACGGGCTGGGGTGTAAAAGGCCCGAGCTGAAGTGTCAACAGGGTTTTTGAAGTTTTCGTGTCGGATTGCAAAAAACTCAGTTCGAAGCGGATTCTGCCCACCGGCGGATTGTGGATAGCCCCCTTGAGAGCAGCGCTTCGGCAGCCTCAGACGACTCCGCCTCGACGTAGCACCGCATCTCCGGCGCATTGCCCGAGGGTCGGAAATGGATGATCCGACCATCATCCAGCGTCACTCTCAGCCCATCGATGTCGCTCACCGCAGCGACGCCGCCGATCGGCGCCAGGAATTCCGCAAGATTTGCCTCGTCTCCGCGCAGATAGGCCATCAGCCGGGCGCTTGTTTCCACAGGGAAATTTTCGAGCCTATCGCTGAGCGCCACAGGCAACCGGTAGGAAGCGGCGAGCGCGGAAAGCGAAAGCTTGGCCTCAGCCGCCGCGGCCAGTGCCGCGACAATCGGCAGAAAGCTATCCCGGGTGGGTAGCGCTTCCAGCGTTGCGCCATTGATCTCAAAGGGGCTCGCGGTCAGCGTACCGCCATTGGCCTCGAAGCCGGCGACCTTCTGCGTACCCTCTTTCAGCGCCTGCTGCATGCCGGCGATCACGAAGGGCGAGCCGACGCGGGTGCGCAGGACGGAAAGCCCTTCCCTGCCCTCAAGGCCGGAATTCGACGTGACCGGAGTGACCGCAAGTCTGGCGCCGAGGAAACCGCAAGCCATCAGGCCCAGCAGGTCACCACGCAGGGGCAGCCCATTTTCGTCGGCGACGAGGGGCCGGTCGCCGTCCCCATCCGCCGACACGATCGCATCGAGGCGATGTTCGCGCGCCCAATCCTGAAGCCGCTCGATCGTCTCCGCCGAAACCGCCTCGGTATCAACAGGAATGAAGTGTTCCGAGCGCCCAAGGGCCACGACATCGGCACCAGAGTGGGTCAGCAGGTCGGCGATCAGGTCGCGGGCGACGGTGCTATGCTGGTAGACACCGACCTTGAGCCCGGACAGCGCCCCGGCCGCCAGCAATTGCCGGTTCCGCTCCATGAAGAGGGCGGCGGCCCTGGCCGCGTGGTCCTCACCGGTTCCGGCATCGGCGACCGGTGCGATCTGGTTTGCAATGCCGTCGGCGATGCGGCTGATCGCCACCTCGTCCGCCTTGTCGATCTCGCCATCCGGGCGATAAAACTTGATGCCGTTGCGATCGGCCGGAATATGGGAGCCGGTGATCATCAAGCCCGCTGCCCCGTTGGCGAGGCCGTAGAGCGCCAGTGCGGGCGTCGGCACCGTGCCGCAGTCAAAAACGCGCAGCCCCTCGCGCGACAGCGCCGCGGCGCAAACGGCCGCGATCTCCGGGCTTGAATCGCGAAAATCGCGGGCGATGAGGATGGGATCGCCAGGCTTGCTGTGCCCGGACTCCACAAGATGCCGGGCGAAGGCCGTCGCATAGCGGGCGGAGGGTTCGCCCTTCAGTTCCTCGGAGAGGCCGCGCAAACCACTGGTGCCAAACTTCAATTGCATCGTGTACCTCGCTGACGACGGGAAGGGACCGGACAAGAACCACAGTGACACGACCGACGGATAGGCGCATCGTACTGAAGAGAGCAACGGGCGGAAATCCAGTGGTTCCCGCAACCACACACAGCGTCCGGCGCCATGAATAAACCAAGAAAAACAAACGTAATACAGGCAGGGACACAAACGGAAGGCATGGCCTTCTGAAAGTGAGGATAAAATGACGGGATTTCGCAATTTCGTTATCGGCTGCAGCTTGGCCGCCACCTCCCTGATCACCCCCATCGGACCTGTCGAGGCAATGCCGATCCAGGCGCCCGATCTCCAGATCAAGGCACAGGGCGACATCCAGAATGTGCAGTACTACCACCGGCGCTACGGCGGATATGGCGGGTACGGCTGGCGTCGCGGATGGGGTCCAGGATGGGGAGGAGGGCCTTACTACCGGCGAGGATGGGGTGGCCCATATTATGGTGGTTCGGGCCTGAGCTTCTACTTCGGCTCCGGCGGCTATTATGGCGGCGGCTACGGCGGCTACTATGGCGGTGGATACTATCCCCGTTACTATGGCGGTTACTATCCGCGACGATACTACGGAAACCGCTATTACGGTAATAGCTACTACGGTAACAATTACTATTATCGGGACCAGTATGTTCGCGGCGGCTCACATGTGAGCTGGTGCATGTCGCGCTACCGCTCCTACAATCCGGCGACCAACCGGTTCCTGAGCTACGGTGGTGCCTACAGGGTCTGCTACTCGCCTTACCGATAGGCGAGACTGACGCGCCGCCGCGCAAAGGCGATGCTGCCTCACGCATTTCTCCGTGCGCAATCGCGGAGCAGATGGCTTCGTCTGCCCGATCGGTCCCAATTTGTGGGAAACGTCGGTTAAGCCGGCATTAACCGCGACGACCTACCGTTTCGGAAAGCTCCACGATGCTGTCCGGGGATCATACATGCTGCTTCCGACCCAGCAATCGACCGCCACCGCAACGACCAGCCTGGTCGGCTCGATCCTCAAGGACATCGAAAAGCGGCAGGCGGAAGAAGAAGAAAAGGCCAAGGGCACCAAGGACGACAAGGTCCTGAAGGCGCAGGTCCAGTCCGACGATGCCCGCAAGGCGGCCAACGAAAAGATCAACGCGCACTTCTTCGATCGCACCCAGAACGACCCCAACAGCAATCGCGCGGCTCTCGTTCGCCAAGTCGGAGCGTTCTTCCACCTCGACCGCGAGACGTTCAAATCCGACGCCGCCTTCGCCAGAACGCTCGAGAACCAGATCAAGGATCTGGATCCGAGCGATATCGCCAAGGTCGAGGAGCAGCTTGGGCTGGATAAACTCGGCCTCTCCCTCACCGAATTGGCTGAGGCACTCAAAAATCCAGGCGGCCGGGAAAACGAGACACTGAAGGCGGCGCTTGGAGAGACGAGCGGCAAGAGTTCTCAAAGCCAGGCACAGGCTGCCAAGGCGGTGGATCGACTCAAGAGCACAACGGAATCCGGGTCGCTCGAGGAAGCCCAAGTCGACAGCTTGCGCAACGATCCCACGCGCAGAACCGACAAGCAGTCGCTGGTCGAACAAAACGAGCAGCTTCGTGCGCTCCAACTCAAGGACGAGATGGAAAATGTCGCCGAGCGCCGCGAAGCCGAGTTGCAAAACCTGGTCCGCTTCGACGAGAACGGCCTGTACAGCCTGACGGCGCAGAGCTTCTGATCATTTCCTCCGCACGATACCGAGCCTTGCCATGACCTCCTTGGGAATGCCGTAGCGGCGAACGGCATCGCGGCTGTCACGCAGCCCGCAGATCTCGCGCTGGATGAAAAAGGCCCAGACGACATCGGCTGCTTCATCGAGAAGCCGCTCGCGCAAATCCGGGGCCGCCTCCGCCTTCAGTTCCGACAGTGCGGCAAGCGCCTTTTCCACCTTCAGCCCATGCCGGCCGAGCGCATCGGCCCGCTCGGACATGAGTTCATATTCGAGCACGTTGAAGGCGCCGGTGGTCGAGAAGGTCGGGCTCAGGGCTTTTGGGGGACGAACGCTCATCCGAAACTCCTCAGAAGTCCAGAAGATGGCGCTGTCGAAGCCCGCAGGCAAGGGCGGTCGGCTGCCGCAGCGATCGAAACTTGGTTAAGATTTCATAAACCTCTTTCACCTAGCCTCAGTGATCATGCCGATTCCCTTATCCGCGGCCTGGTCGCGGCTGTCCGGCCATTGGACCCCTGCATGTTTCTTTAAGAAACATGCAGCAACTCAAAGTGCTACAGCGACCTTTGCGCGCCTCATAGGGCGCGCGGCGCTGTAGACGCGCATGAGGCGCCAACCCGTAAGTGACAAAGAAAACAGTTCGCACGCGAGCCGGAAATCGGTCCGTGCCCAAGCGTGCACCCGCGTTTCGTCGCTCACCGATGATTGGTCAACCTGAGGTCAAGCGAGATGGAGACCAGAATGCTGATACCCATCCAGACGGCCCGAGCCGCGGCCGCTACCGCAGAAGACACGAACACCAAGGCACAGCAGCCGGCAGCGCTGTTGCCCGCCGGCCAACGCGGCGAAGCCATTCAAAAGATCCTGGACGCGTTGACCCGACACCTCTCGGGTCGCGAAATCCTCTCCAAGGACGCTCTGGTGCGGCTGATGGAGGACCTGGCGCGCATCCTGAAGTTCCCGCCCCTGCCTCAGGAAGGCGGGCGCGATTTCGTTCGACGCCTGGTGGCCTTCCTCGAAACGATGCCTGCATCCGATCGGCTGTTGCTCGAGCGCCAGCTCGGCGGGCGCAGCCTCGCCGTCCGGGTCGGTCTGCTTGCCGAACTGCCCGCGATCCGCAATGGCACAAGCGCGTCGAGTAACACCGCCACTTCGATGCCCGCTCAGGCGCGCGACGTCATCCTGCGCAACCCCTCTTTCCAGCCGGCAATGCCTTTCAACCCGGTTGCTGCGCGTACCCCGGTTGCCGGCGAAGTCGCGCTGCTGCAGGCGGTGCTGCGCAAGACCTTTGGGGTCGGCAACGACACCGACGCGCTCGAACCGCGGGGTGATGACCTGGACCAGGCCGGAACGACAGAGGCGCCCTCAAAAGCCCGAAACGCCGCACCGGAGCGAAGCGAAACGCGTGCGAGCACAGGCAAGCCCACGCCACAGGAAAGCACGCCGGTCGAAACCGCCGCCGCCCTGCTGGCAGGCGAAGGCGAAGTCGAGGAAGCGCCGCAAACGGCCCTCGGGCCTGAGCCTGAGGAAACCGGCCCCCCAACCGATGGCGGGCATGTCGAAACCGAGGTCCCGGCCAGCGAGAGCACGGCGGCGCCGGCCGAAGCCGATACGACTGCCGAAACCGCTGAGGACGCCGACCCCGATGGCACCTATGGCCCAATGCCTGATGCGGAGGAGAAGGACGCCAAGACAGCAACGGCGGCCGGTCGCGGCAACCCCGAAGCCCGGCCGGTGCGGGTGCTCTTCGAGGCGATCAAGACGCTCATTCGCGACAGCGTAAACCTGCCCGGAAGCGCAGCCGGCGCCGAGACCAAGCCGGCGGCTGAGCACGCCAATGGTACCGACGCGCCGGCGCCGGTCCCGGTAAAAGAAACCGCCACACCGGTGCGCGCAAACGACGCCGCGGCGCACCAGCGCGAGGCCCCGGACGGCGGCAACGCCCTGCCGTCCTTGCTCGACGACCAGACCGAGGACACAAAGGCTGCCCAGCGCCTGCCTGTGGACATGCGGCCGCAGCGCGCAACCGATGAACAGACGATGCATCAGGTCATCGCCAGGCTGGTCGAAAACGGCCTGCCGCGCGAAGCCATTCCTTTTGCCATGATCCCCTACCCGCCAGCCGCCAAGGATGCGGCGGAGACCGAAAACCTCAGCCATGAAATGCCTGGCGGATCTGAAGACCAGGCATCGGACGAAGAACAGGGCGCAGAAGAAGGCGACGGCCACGATCAAGGGGATGGAGCAGATCCAACGGACGAAGCCCTGCTCGACGACGGGACACCCGAAGCACCCGACGCCTATGATCTCTATCGCAGGCTCGGCGGCCTCGGCTGAGGGGGCGCGACCCGAGCAAGTATTCGAGCAAAGAAAAACCCGCGGAGATCGCTCTCCGCGGGTTTTTCAGTTCAGGTGTCAGGCAACGATTACTCGTTGTTCTGGCGGTTCTTCAGAGCCGCGCCAAGGATGTCGCCGAGCGAAGCACCCGAGTCGGACGAACCGAACTGAGCAACGGCTTCCTTCTCTTCAGCGATTTCCAGAGCCTTGATCGACAGCTGGATCTTGCGGTCCTTCTTGGAGAAGTTGGTGACGCGGGCGTCAACAACCTGACCAACCGAGAAACGCTCCGGACGCTGTTCGTCGCGGTCGCGCGCGAGGTCAGCGCGGCGGATGAACGAGGTGATGTCTTCGTGGTTGACGAGCTTCACTTCGATGCCACCATCGTTGATCGCGATGATTTCAGCCGAAACAACGGCGTTCTTGCGCAGTTCGCCCGAAGCAGCGGCGTCGCCGACTGCATCCTTGCCGAGCTGCTTGATGCCGAGCGAGATGCGCTCCTTGTCGACGTCGACGTCGAGAACAACGGCGCGAACAACGTCGCCCTTGTTGAACTCTTCGATGACCTGCTCGCCCGGACGGTTCCAGTCGAGGTCGGAAAGGTGCACCATGCCGTCAACATCGCCGTCGAGGCCGATGAACAGGCCGAATTCGGTCTTGTTCTTGACTTCGCCTTCGACTTCGGTGCCAGCCGGATGGCTATGCGCGAATGCCTGCCACGGGTTCTCGAGCGTCTGCTTGAGGCCGAGCGAGATGCGACGCTTGGTCGGATCGACTTCGAGAACGACAACGTCGACTTCCTGGCTCGTGGACAGGATCTTGCCGGGGTGTACGTTCTTCTTGGTCCAGGACATTTCGGAGATGTGGATCAGGCCTTCGATGCCCGGCTCCAGCTCGACGAACGCACCGTAGTCGGTGATGTTCGTGACGGTACCGGAGATCTTCTTGCCGACCGGGTACTTCGCACCGATGCCATCCCACGGATCCGACTCGAGCTGCTTCATGCCGAGCGAGATGCGGTGGGTTTCCTGGTTGATGCGGATGATCTGAACCTTGACCTGCTGGCCAATGTTCAGGATCTCCGACGGATGGTTCACGCGACGCCATGCCATGTCGGTGACATGGAGCAGACCGTCGATGCCGCCGAGGTCGACGAACGCACCGTAGTCGGTGATGTTCTTGACGACGCCTTCGACAACCTGGCCTTCTTCAAGGTTCTGAACGATTTCAGAACGCTGTTCGGCGCGGGACTCTTCCAGAACCGTACGACGCGATACGACGATGTTGCCACGGCGCTTGTCCATCTTGAGGATTTCGAAGGGCTGCGGGTTGTGCATCAGCGGGGTGACGTCGCGGATCGGACGGATGTCGACCTGCGAGCGCGGAAGGAAGGCAACGGCGCCGTCGAGATCGACGGTGAAGCCACCCTTGACCTGGTTGAAGATGATGCCTTCGACGCGTTCGCCGGCTTCAAACTTCACTTCCAGGCGCATCCAGCTTTCTTCGCGGCGAGCCTTCTCGCGCGACAGAACAGCTTCGCCGAGCGCGTTTTCGATGCGCTCAACGTAGACTTCGACTTCGTCGCCGACCTTGAGCGAGCCGTCCTTGGCCTTCGCGCCGAATTCCTTCAGAGCGATGCGGCCTTCGACCTTCAGACCGACGTCGACAACGGCGACGTCCTTTTCGATGGCCGTAACGATGCCCTTGGCAACATAGCCTTCGGCGAGATCGGTCTTCGCGAAGGATTCTTCGAGAAGAGCGGCGAAATCGTCACGGGTAGGATTGGTAGCAGACATGGAATCTCCTGCATGCATCTCAATAGAGACGCACATGCGCCGGGGGCTGGTGTTGAACAGGCCTGAACCCAGTCCGCCCCATCGAAGGGGCAATCCGGCGCGTGGACGGAATTTCAGGCTATGCAAGAAGAGCGTTTCAAACGAGGGTTGTGAAAGGGCTCTTCTTCAGATCTTCTTGATCAGGGCCGCATCGATCAAAGTCTTCGCGGCCTGAAACGCCGCCTCTATACTCATTTCAGACGTATCAAGCAAGTGCGCGTCTTCGGCCGGCCGCAAAGGACTGTCGGCGCGGCCCATATCGCGCTCGTCGCGGTTCTTCACATCCTCGAATATCGCCGCATAGTCGGCCGGCTGACCGCTGCCGATGATCTCGTCGTAACGGCGTCTCGCCCGTACTTCCGGCGACGCAGTGACATAGAGTTTTACCGGCGCACCCGGGCAGACAACCGTGCCGATGTCGCGTCCGTCGAGCACCGTTCCGGGCTCGCGCAGCGAAAAGGCGCGCTGCGCCTCGACCAGTGCGCGGCGCACCGCCGGCATGACGGCGATCTTCGACGCCGCCTCGCCGATCGCGTGGGCGGAAAGCACCGACCGATCAAGCCCGGCGAGCTCGACCTCGCGCGCCATCTTCTCGGCGACCGCCTCGTCATCGAGCGGCAGCCCGCTATCCAGCAGCGCCTTGGCGGTGGCACGATAGGTCAGCCCCGTATCGAGATGATGAAAGCCATATTCCTCGGCGATCCGGCGCGAGAGCGTGCCCTTGCCGGCCGCTGCCGGCCCGTCGATGGCGATGATGAACGTCATTTTCCAACCTGCATATGTATATGGTCGTCGTGCCTGGCGGCCCTGCAACCCTGAAACCTAATGGACTCCGCCTCGACGCCAAGTCTTTGCGCCAGATGCGGCTCCACGAATATCTTCTCGATACCGAAACCGCTCCCCTCACCGGCAAGCCAGCGGAGCGCCTCACGCATCCGCGCCTCTTCGAGCGGCCAGGGCCGCCATAGTGACTGCAGAAACGCCAAGTCCCACCGCAAGGTCAAGAGGGCGTTGCGATCGTCGCATGGAAGAACGCTTCCCGGACGCGGCTCTTCGAAGGCGAAGTAGCCGATCGGCGAACGTGTCGTCTTATCCAGGTATCTGCCGCCGGCATCCTGATAAAAGAACGCGACATCGAGCTTTCGGCCATCCGAGTGGGAGAGATGGGGAAACAGTGGGAAGCCATTGAAAAATGGAAAATTCGCGTCGAGGGCCAAGGTTGTGGTTCCGGGGAATGCCCGGTCCATATGCCGCGACAAAGCGACGGCTGCCTCCCTCAGTTCCGGAACGACATACTGGCGGTTCAGGACGCAGAAGAATGGCGACTGCATTCTGAGCCGCGATGTACCGTCGTCGAAACAGGGCAACGGAACCCGACCAAAGACCGGCGCCACAGCGTAGCTGAGCGTGCTCCCGGCTGCATAGAGGCCAAGAAAGAGTGCAAGAAATACGAGAAAGCCAGCTCTGCTTCGGCGCGCAATGCCAAGGGCAACAAGCCAGACAAGGCCGCCGATCTGCGTCAGCAACGTCAGGAGAACAACGACTGCGATTGTCAGCAGCCATCTGAGTTTTATCGCCGCCAGCGCCGTTGGCTTCACTCGACCACCGCCCCGAGCGTGGTCATCAGCTCAATATACCCCGGAAAGCTGGTCGCGATCATCGACGCATCATCGACGGCGACCGGGTATTCGGACACAAGCCCCATCACAAGGAAGCTCATGGCGATACGGTGATCGAGATGGGTCCTCACCACCCCGCCTGAAGCATTTCCGAGGCCCTTGCCGCCGGGGCGACCACGCACGACGAGCGAGGATCTGCCCTCATCGCAATCAACACCGTTGAGTTTCAGGCCCGCGGCAATGGCGGCGAGGCGATCGGACTCCTTCACGCGCAGCTCATCGAGACCATGCATGATGGTCGCGCCTTCGGCAAAGGCGGCGGCGATGGCGAGAATGGGATACTCATCGATCATCGAGGCGGCACGCTCTTCGGGGACCGTAACGCCTTTCAGTTCGGAATGGCGCACCCTCAGATCCGCCAGGTCTTCTCCGCCGGCCTGCCTGATTTCGATCACCTCGATGTCCCCGCCCATCTCCTGCAACGTCAGGATCAAGCCCGTGCGGGTCGGGTTCATAAGCACGTTCCGGATGGTGATGTCAGAACCCGGAACGACGAGCGCCGCGACCAGCGGGAAAGCCGCCGAGGACGGATCGCCGGGCACATCGATCTCCTGGGCGACGAGCCTGCCGCGGCCTTCGAGCCGGATGGTGCGGACACCGGTGGCATCGGTTTCCACCGAGAGTTCGGCGCCGAATCCGCGCAGCATGCGCTCCGCGTGGTCGCGGGTGATCACCGGCTCGATGACGGTGGTGATGCCGGGCGCATTGAGACCGGCGAAGAGCACCGCCGATTTCACCTGGGCAGACGCGACCGGCACCCGGTAGGTGACCGGCGTCGGCGTCTTCGGTCCGCGAAGGGTCACCGGCAGCCCGTCACCCATAGCTGCCTTTACCTGCACGCCCATCTCACGCAAGGGATCAAGCACGCGCGCCATCGGCCGCCGGCTGAGCGAGGCATCGCCGATGAAGGTCGTTTCGAAATCATAGACGCCGACGAGACCCATGATGAGGCGGCAACCGGTGCCGGCATTGCCGAAATCAAGCGGCGCTTCCGGCGCAAGCAACGCACCATTGCCGACGCCGTTGACGATCCAGGTGTCGCCCTCCTTGCGGATCCTGGCACCCATCGCCTGCATGGCCCGGCCGGTGGCGATCACATCCTCGCCTTCGAGCAGGCCGGTGATACGCGTTTCGCCGGCGGCAAGCCCGCCCAGCATCAGCGACCGATGCGATATCGACTTGTCGCCGGGAATTCGGACCGTACCCTTAAGGCCGTCTGATTTGCGGGCGGTGGCAGGGCTTTGGCCCAATCCTTGCGACATGCGGAATCCTCGAAACATGCAAGACAGTGTCGCGCGCTCAAGTCGCGCCAACGTCGCGGCGGCAGCTGAATGGCTGACTGTTTTTATTCTTAGACCGGATAGGATTGAAGAAGACAATGCAACTCGTAAGGCGTCCTTGCAGGCCGGCGCCTGCTGTCGGCAGCACTCCTGCCACAACCCCTGCTGCATACTTCCTTAAATCGCGGCGAGCGGCCATCCTTGCGCGCCGGAAAGCCCGTGACACAGGGCCTTGCAAGTTTTGCCTTTGACAGATGCGGTCAAGATGATTATGGGGACCGGCTAATCATCATAAGCTTGATACCCTTTCCACCCGCCGGTTTTCGGCAA
The DNA here is from genome assembly GCF_052044935.1 of Ensifer sp. 22460. Lineage (NCBI taxonomy): Bacteria > Pseudomonadati > Pseudomonadota > Alphaproteobacteria > Hyphomicrobiales > Rhizobiaceae > Ensifer > Ensifer sp. 22460. Next base: position 78,005 of record NZ_JBQENZ010000010.1, on the reverse strand, counting down.
GAGCCGGCTCGGCCGGCCATTCAAGAGGCTTTGACAGTGGCAAAACCGGAACTTGGAACAAAGCGCATCGACCCGGAAACCGGGCGCAAATTCTACGATCTGAACCGTGATCCGATCGTTTCGCCTTACACCGGCAAGTCCTATCCGCTGAACTTCTTCGAAGAAACCTCGGTCGCCAAGGTGCTCGAGAAGGAAGAAGAAGAAGACGTCACGGAAGTCGATGCAGAGAACACCGAAGTCGAACTCGTTTCGCTCGAGGATGCCGATGATGAGGCAGCGGGCGGCGACGACCTGCCGGATCTCGGCGACGACGATGTCGAGATCGACGGTGACGACGACGACACCTTCCTCGAAGCCGACGAAGACGAAGACGACGACGACATGAGCGGCCTCATCGGCGTCTCCGACGACGAAGAAGACGTCTAAGCGCTTCAAATGACATGGGAATGCTCCCGTCCTCGGCCTATAGGGCCCGGACGGGAGAAAATCGGCCCGGACTGGAAATAAATCCACAGGCCACGCATTTTTCGGCTTGCCATCCTCAAAAAGGGGAAGTAATAAGCCGCCACTCGCCGGACACAACAGGCCGACGAATTTCCCGGACCGGCCTAGCCGGAACCCGATATGGGGCTATAGCTCAGCTGGGAGAGCGCTTGCATGGCATGCAAGAGGTCAGCGGTTCGATCCCGCTTAGCTCCACCAAATTTCTTCTTCGATTGATGACCAATGGACCTTCAAGGTCCCTCACTGCTTTCCAACTCGTCCAGCGAATCCAGGATCATCGTCAGCAACCGGATGATGTCGGCCGACTCGAGCAGGGCGTTGCGGATTTCGCGCTCCGAGCGAGTGGGCACGGAAGCGGCGATGTTCAGCAGGACATTGGTGACATCGGGTGCATCGGTGTTGGGTTCCATGCCGGTCTGTTCGCGCATGCAGCGGATCAGCGCCACTGCGCCTTCGAGCAGCCGTTGTGCCTGCACCGGGGTGAGTTCATGGACCTCATTGGCGGCACGAAACAGCTGGGATCTGAAGCCCGATATCGTGGTCATCTCCCGGATGATACTCCTTTCGGCTTCAAATGAAAGTGGTGGCCGACCCCACCCGTGCAACGTTCGGATGAACAGGCTACGCGAGCGACCTTGCGCGAAGGCGAACAAGACGGCCAAGCCGCACAGGCACACATCGGTGAAGCCGGCCCCTCCTGCGCGCGTTTATAGTTTGTTAAGCATCGGAACGCAGAAGCTGATGCCATGTTCCTGATCTCGAAAATATTCTGGCTGGCCGCACAGCCGCTGTCGTTCTCGTTCTTCGCCGCCCTTGCCGGGCTGCTGGCGACGGCGGCGGGCCTGCGCCGCATCGGCGGCTTCCTTGGCGGGCTTGGCGCGCTGGTGCTCTTCATCAGCCTGTTCACCACCTCGGGGCCCTACGCGCTCCAGACGCTCGAAGATCGTTTCACACGCCCCTCGCCATCACCTGCAACGCTCTCCTGCATCATCGTGCTCGGCGGCGCCTTCGAGAACGAGGTGATGGCAGGCCGCGGCGGCATGGAATTCAACCAGGCGGCGGACCGTTTCATCGAGACGGTGGCGCTCGCAAAACGCTACCCCGAGGCGCGTATCCTGGTTTCCGGCGGTGATGGCTCCTTCAGCGGCACTTATGCCGGCGACGCCGAGGCCTCGCAGGGCTTCCTCGCCGCGTTCGGCGTCGGCGGCGAACGGCTGATTCGCGAAGAACAATCGCGCACGACTTTCGAGAACGCCCGCAACACCAAGGAATTGCTGGGCGCGAATGGGCTATCGAATTGCGCACTCGTCACCTCCGCCTTCCATATGCCCCGTTCGGTCGGGCTCTTCCGCGCGCTCGACATCCCGGTCATTCCCTGGCCGACGGATTACCGCACCAGCGGCAAGCTTGGCCTTAGCTTCGACTTCACCCAGCCGTCGCTCAACGCACAATTGACGACGACGGCGGTGCGCGAATGGATCGGCCTCCTCGCCTATCACCTTGCCGGCCGGACACCCTCGATCCTGCCGGCGCCCTGAGAGTTGACGGCGGGGCCCGAGATAGCCCAGCTTCAAAGCGAACCGCCGAATCTTGCCCGGAGCACCCATGCCGATCCTCGAAATCCTCGACTACGCCGGTGTGGCCGTCTTCGCAGCGACCGGAGCGCTGTCGGCGTCACGCAAGCAGCTCGACATCATCGGCTATCTCTTCCTCGCCTCGGTGACCGGGATCGGCGGCGGCACGATGCGCGATGTCGTTTTGGGCGCGACACCGGTCTTCTGGGTCACCAACCCGACCTATCTTCTGGTCTGCGTCACCGTGGCGGTCATCCTCTTCTTCACCGCCCATCTCTTCGGCTCGCGCTACCGGGTCCTCGTCTGGCTCGATGCGATCGGCCTTTCAGCCTATTGCGTCATGGGTGCTGCGAAGGGATTTGCGGCCACGGGCTCAGCGGGTGTCGCGCTGGTCACCGGCATGCTGACGGCCACCTTCGGCGGCATCCTGCGCGATCTGCTCGCCGGGGAACCCTCGGTGCTGCTGCGGCCGGAAGTCTATGTCACCGCCGCGCTGATAGGCGCTGGCGCCTTCGTGCTTGCAACGATGGCTGGCCTGCCGCTTGCGGCGGCATCGACGCTCGGGGTGATTTCCGCCTTCGCCGTGCGCGGCGGTGCGCTCAAGTTCGGCTGGACGCTGCCGACGGGCAAGGCGCAGCCGGGCAGAGATCCCGATGATGTGATGTGAATGGGCTCATGCGTCTGATCGGCGCAAACGCCGCGCGATCAATTTATTTTGAGGATCGCCGCGCGCGCTCGTTTGAAGTCATGCAACGGCGAACGGAACCCCGTTTCGCGCTTTTCCTGGAATTGCCCTGAGATCAGCGGCCGCTCTTGCGGCGCAGGCGGATCACCACGTCGACATGCGAAATCTCCATGCCCTCGGGCGGCTCCGGGAGATTGTCGATCTGAATGTTGCTGACGGGGATATCGAGAACCTCGTTCTGGCCCTCGACGAAGAAATGATGGTGATCCGACACATTGGTGTCGAAATAGGTCTTGGCGCTTTCCACCGCCAGGACACGGATCATGCCGGCCTCGGTGAACTGGTGCAGCGTATTGTAGACGGTTGCGAGCGAAACGGGCACCCCGGCCATGACAGCCTCCTCGTGCAGTTCCTCGACGGTCAGGTGACGGTCACCCTTGGCAAAGATCAGATCGGCGAGGGCAACGCGCTGACGGGTCGGACGCAGGCCTGAGTGGCGCAGCCTTTCTTCCGAACTCACTTCTGTTGCTTTCGTCATCAAGGGTCGTTCCATGTATCCCGGCGAAATTCACAATACTTCCGTTGCGATATAACTTTTGCGCCCCGCGCTTTCAATAGATTCTCGGTCAAACATGCGTTGCAAAGCCCGAAAAACCGGTCAAACTCGGGGAAGGCTGGCAATTAACTCTGGTCGCGCCCACATTGATCCTGTAAGCGACGGCGGAACGAAAATGCCATCTGAGGCGGCGGTAACCTGGCCGGAAACGAGAAGGTTCGGGTTCGCCACGCTTCATTTCAAGCCGAACTTGCTCTAAAGCAGATCGGACAACACGTTAAGTCATTCGGGGAAGCATCCATTCATGACCACCAGACAATCCAGCTTCAGCTACGAGGAAATCCTGGCCTGCGGCCGTGGCGAGTTGTTTGGCCCTGGCAACGCGCAGCTGCCGCTGCCGCCGATGCTGATGGTTCATCGCATCACCGAGATTTCCGAAACGGGCGGTGCCTTTGACAAGGGTTATCTGCGCGCTGAATACGACGTGCGCCCTGATGACTGGTATTTTCCCTGCCACTTCCAGGGCAATCCGATCATGCCGGGCTGCCTCGGCCTCGACGGCATGTGGCAATTGACCGGCTTCTACCTCGGCTGGCTCGGCGAGCCCGGCCGTGGCATGGCGCTTTCCACCGGCGAAGTGAAGTTCAAGGGCATGGTTCGTCCCCACACCAAGCTTCTCGAATACGGCATCGACTTCAAGCGCGTCATGCGCGGCCGGCTCGTGCTTGGCACCGCCGACGGCTGGCTGAAGGCCGATGGCGAGACTATCTATCAGGCAACCGACCTGCGTGTCGGTCTGTCCAAGGATAAGGCCGAGTAGTCCAGGCCTGCCTGCACCGAACGAAAATAAAGAAAAGGTCAGTATCATGAGACGGGTTGTTGTCACGGGCCTCGGCATCGTTTCCTCGATCGGAAACAACGCGGACGAAGTCACGGCGTCGCTGCGCGATGCAAAGTCGGGCATCACGTTTTCTCCCGATTTCGCGGAGAACGGCTTCAAGTGCCAGGTCTGGGGCGCCCCGTCGCTCGATCCGACCGAGCTCGTCGACCGTCGCGCCATGCGCTTCCTGTCGCAGGGCGGCGCCTGGAACCACGTGGCGATGAAACAGGCAATCGCCGACTCCGGCCTCGAAGAAACCGTCGTTGCCCGCAACGAACGCACCGGCATCATCATGGGCTCGGGCGGTCCGTCCACCCGCACGATCGTCGAAGCGGCCGACATCACCCGCAAGAATGTGAGCCCGAAGCGCATCGGCCCGTTCGCCGTTCCGAAGGCGATGTCGTCCACGGCATCCGCAACGCTCGCCACCTGGTTCCAGATCCACGGCGTCAACTACTCGATCTCCTCGGCCTGCTCGACCTCGGCGCACTGCATCGGCAACGCCGCTGAGATGATCCAGTGGGGCAAGCAGGACGTGATGTTTGCCGGCGGCCATGAAGATCTTGACTGGACCATGTCCAACCTCTTCGACGCCATGGGCGCCATGTCCTCGAAATACAACGAGACGCCAGCGACCGCGTCCCGTGCCTATGACGTCAACCGCGACGGCTTCGTCATTGCCGGCGGCGCCGGCGTTCTCGTTCTCGAAGAGCTTGAGCACGCCAAGGCCCGCGGTGCGAAGATCTACGCCGAAATCGTCGGCTACGGCGCGACCTCCGACGGCTACGACATGGTGGCCCCCTCGGGCGAAGGCGCGATCCGCTGCATGCGTCAGGCGCTTTCGACGGTGAAGGGCGATGTCGACTACATCAACACGCACGGCACCTCGACGCCGGTTGGCGACAGCAAGGAAATCGGCGCGATCCGCGAAGTGTTCGGCAGCAAGATGCCGCACATCCAGTCGACCAAGTCGCTGACCGGCCACTCGCTGGGTGCTGCCGGCGTGCAGGAATCGATCTACGGCCTCCTGATGATGCAGGCCGGCTTCATCGGCGAAAGCGCGCATATCACCGAACTCGACCCCGAATTCGACGGCGTTCCGATCGTTCGCAAACGCATCGACAATGCCAAGATCGATACGGTTCTGTCGAACTCCTTCGGCTTCGGCGGCACCAATGCGACGCTCGTCTTCCAGCGCTACAACGGATAACACCATGACGGGACTGATGACCGGAAAGCGTGGCCTCATCATGGGTGTGGCCAACAGCCATTCCATTGCCTGGGGCATTTCCAAGGCGCTTGCGGCGCAAGGGGCGGAACTCGCCTTCACCTACCAGGGCGAGGCGCTGGGCAAGCGTGTCAAGCCGCTTGCCGGCGAGCTCGGCTCGGACTTCCTGCTGCCTTGCGATGTCGAGGACATTGCGTCCGTCGATGCCGTGATCGATGCGATCAAGGAACGCTGGGGCAATCTCGACTTCATCGTGCATGCCATCGGCTTCTCCGACAAGAACGAGCTGAAGGGCCTCTATGCCGACACCTCGCGCGACAATTTCAGCCGCACGATGGTGATCTCCTGCTTCTCCTTCACCGAAATCGCCAAGCGTGCTGCCGAGCTGATGAATGACGGCGGCTCGATGCTGACGCTGACCTATGGCGGCTCGATGCGCGTCATGCCGAACTACAACGTCATGGGCGTTGCCAAGGCGGCGCTCGAGGCTTCCGTGCGTTACCTCGCGGCGGACTACGGCGTGCGCGGCATTCGCGTCAACGCGATCTCCGCCGGCCCGATCCGCACCCTTGCCGGCGCAGGTATTTCCGACGCCCGGGCGATGCTCTCCTGGCAGCAGAAGAATTCGCCGCTGCGTCGTACTGTCACCATCGACGACGTCGGCAATTCCGCGCTCTACCTGCTCTCGGACCTGTCGCGCGGCGTCACCGGCGAAATCCACTACGTCGATTCCGGCTACAACATCACCTCGATGCCGGCACTCGACACGTTGCGGACGGCCGACGTCGAGTAACACTCTCAACTTACCGGAAAACAGAACAAAGCCCGCGGACCGGCCTCGATCCGCGGGCTTTGTCATTCATTGAGCCGCTCAGGGAAATAGAAACAGTGCGAGCACGGCGACGACGATCGCCAGCACGATGAACCCCGTGTGCGTGCGCCGCCCCGGCTCCAGCGGCAGGTGATAGAGGCTCTTCAGGAACGACATGGGTACCTCGGAGGTCGCTCCATGTCCCTCGGCATGCTTGATGTCCTTGGCAACAGCCTCGGCCGCATCCTCGGTCAAGGGCGGCCTGTTCACTCCCCACGTCATGGCACTCATCCTCCGACGAGAAATACCGACGACGTCATGGTGAGCCCGAACAGGGGCGATGGCAACAGGCAAACTGTCGCTGCCCGTTGGCCGGAGCGCTACTGCATGTCTCCTTAAATCGACCTCGATTTAAGGACGAAGACATGCAGAAAATCAAAGTGCTACAGCGACCTTTGCGCGTCTGATAAGACGCGCGGCGCTGTAGGCCCGGAACGCAAAAAGCCGGGCGATTGCCCGGCTCCTTGCTTAATCCTTGATGGTCTTCAGCGCTTCGCCCAGAGCACCTTGAAGCGGGCGTTGCGGCAGGTTTCGCCGTATTCCTTGGAATTCTCGGCCAGTACCTGCTCGTAGGGCAGGCCGCGGTTGGCGACCAGCATCAGCTTTCCGCCCTGCTTCAGCGCCTTCAGCGCCGTCTTGATGATGGCAATGCCAAGCGCCGGCTCGGCGGCGTGGGCCTCATGGAAGGGCGGATTCATGACGATGAGATCGTACTTGTCGCGCGGCTCTTCGCTCGTCAGGTCGAACCAGTGGAAGCGCGCCGGCGTCGACGGCGCGTTTGCCATCATGTTGACGCGGGCAGCTTCGAGCGACTCATGGTCGGCTTCGAAGAGATCGACGCCCTTGAGGCCCGGCGAGGCTTCAGCGAGCTTGACGGCGAGATAACCCCAGCCCGCGCCGAAATCGGCGGCATGGCCGTGGAAATCGTTCGGCAGACGCGACGCGAGCAGTTCCGAACCCGCGTCGATGCGGTCGTGCGAGAACATGCCCGGCGAAGCCTCGAACAGGCCATCGACGCGTACCGGCACCTTGGCGAGCTTGTGCACCGCGTCGGTGACGTCTTCGGGACGGGTGAACCAGAAGGCGACGCCGTGATATTTCGGCAGATGATCGCCGTCCCATTCGAACTTGGCGATCCGCTTCTTCAGCGACTGGATGCCGTCTTCCTTGCCGCCGGCAACGACGATCAGGCCGCCCTCGCGGGTGCGCTTCAGCGCCTCGGCGATCCGGTCCTCATTCTCGCCCTTGTGCTTGCCACAGAGCACCAGCGTGACGTCGTAGTCCTCGCCGGTGATCTCGGGCGTCACATCGGCGCGCATGGCCTCCAGGGCGCGATAGAGCGGCCGCAGCGGCTGAACGGCGGCGATCGAGGCTTCGAAGCCCTTGGGCAGCCTGTAGCCCGCCTCAGCGCCGAGAAAGAGAACACGCTCGCCTTCGCCCGGGGGGTCGATCACACCGCTATCGAACGGGTAAAACAGGGTCTTCAATGCATCTCGGCTCATCGGTCTATCCGTCATCTTCCTACAAGAAAGGGGCGCGGAGCGTTCCGCCCCGCGCCCCGAATGCATTCGGGTGAAGCTCGCTTATTCGGCGGCTTCGCCGTCGCCCTTCTTCTCAGACTTCTCGGCAGCAACTTCCTTGCCGGTGGCCTGGTCGACGACCTTCATGGAAAGGCGAACCTTGCCACGCTCGTCGAAGCCCATGAGCTTGACCCAGACCTTGTCGCCTTCCTTGACGACGTCGGTCGTCTTGGCAACGCGCTCGGAAGCGAGCTGCGAGATGTGGACGAGGCCATCGCGGGCGCCGAAGAAGTTGACGAAGGCGCCGAAGTCGGCGGTCTTCACAACGGTACCTTCATAGATCTGGCCAACTTCCGGCTCGGCGACGATCGAGTGGATCCACTTGCGGGCCGCTTCGATTTCCTTGCCGGACGAGGAGGCGATCTTCACGGTGCCGTCGTCTTCGATGTTGATCTTCGCGCCGGTCTTCTCGACGATTTCGCGGATGACCTTGCCGCCGGAGCCGATGACTTCGCGGATCTTGTCGACCGGAATGTTCATGACTTCGATGCGCGGAGCGAACTCGCCGAGCTGGCCACGGCTTTCGGAAATGGCCTTGGCCATTTCGCCGAGGATGTGGAGACGGCCGCCCTTGGCCTGGTTGAGCGCAATGCCCATGATCTCTTCGGTGATGCCCTCGATCTTGATGTCCATCTGGAGCGAGGTGATACCAGCGTCGGTACCGGCAACCTTGAAGTCCATGTCGCCGAGGTGGTCTTCGTCGCCGAGGATGTCGGAGAGAACGGCGAAGCGCTCATCTTCCTTGATCAGGCCCATGGCGATACCGGCAACCGGCTTTGCCAGCGGAACGCCGGCGTCCATGAGAGCGAGCGAGGTGCCGCAAACCGTTGCCATCGACGACGAGCCGTTGGATTCGGTGATCTCGGATACGACACGCAGTGTGTAGGGGAACTGCTCGGCTTCCGGCAGCATCGGGCGAATAGCGCGCCAGGCGAGCTTGCCGTGACCGATTTCGCGACGGCCCGGGGAGCCCATGCGACCGGTTTCGCCGACCGAGAAGGGCGGGAAGTTGTAGTGCAGCATGAAGCGTTCTTTGTACATGCCGGTCAGGCTGTCGACATACTGTTCGTCTTCACCGGTGCCGAGCGTGGCAACGACGATCGCCTGCGTCTCACCGCGGGTGAAGAGCGCCGAACCGTGGGTACGCGGCAGAAGGCCGACTTCCGAGACGATCGGACGAACGGTTTCCAGATCGCGGCCGTCGATACGGCTCTTGGTGTCGAGGATGTTCCAGCGAACGATCTTGGCCTGCAGGTGCTTGAAGACGGCGCCGATGACTTCAGCGGTGTACTTGGGCTCCGCACCTTCCGGGAAGAAGTGTGCCTTTACCTTCGCCTTGACGGCATCGACGGCAGCGTAGCGGGCAGCCTTTTCGGTGATCTTGTAGGCGTCGCGCAGTTCGGCTTCGGCCATGCCGAGCATTTCGGCTTCCAGCGCGGAATGATCTTCCGGTTCGAATTCGCGCGGTTCCTTGGCAGCGACTTCAGCGAGCTTGATGATAGCGTCGATGACCGGCTGGAAGCCCTTCTGACCGAAGACGACGGCGCCGAGCATGACGTCTTCAGCCAGTTCCTTGGCTTCCGATTCGACCATCAGCACCGCTTCCTGGGTGCCGGCGACAACGAGGTCGAGCGTCGATTCGTCCATCTCGTCGAGATGCGGGTTCAGCACGTACTGGCCGTTGATGTAGCCGACGCGCGCGCCGCCGATCGGGCCCATGAACGGGACGCCCGACAGCGTCAGCGCTGCGGAAGCGGCAACCATCGACAGAACGTCGGGGTTGTTTTCGAGGTCATGCTGCATGACCGTGACGATGACCTGGGTATCGTTCTTGTAGCCATCGGGGAAAAGCGGACGGATCGGACGGTCGATCAGGCGCGAAACGAGCGTTTCGTTCTCGCTCGGACGGCCTTCGCGCTTGAAGTAGCCACCCGGGATCTTGCCGGCAGCGTAGGTCTTTTCCTGGTAGTTGACGGTCAGCGGGAAGAAGTCCTGGCCCGGCTTCGGCGACTTGGCCGAAACGACGGTGGCGAGAACGACGGTTTCGCCGTAGGTGGCGATGACGGCGCCGTCAGCCTGACGGGCGACCTTGCCGGTTTCGAGCTTGAGCTGACGCCCAGCCCATTCGATTTCAACCTTGTGGGTATCGAACATGTTCTGTCCTTCGTGTGCGGCGGACCTTTCCGCGGCTGTTGCAGCGCGGGTGGTCGAGGGGCCGCATGAAATGGCGCATCACGGGCAAGACAACGGGAGGCTTCACGCTTGAAATCGGCTTGTTTCCGCTTCACCGCGCCGCTTATCTGCGGCGTTGCGGCAAGCAGGGCCGAAGCATCCTGCAATCCTGCCCCATGACGGGCCATCGGTTGATCCGCGATACCGGCCCATCCGGTTCGCTGGATTCTCTCCGGGTGCCACGCTTCCTAAGCGGCCGGAGAGATCATTGGTCGAGCGTTTAACGCTCCATAAAAAAGCCGGCGGGCCGCAAAGACCCGCCGGATAAGTCGCTTAGCGACGGATGCCCAGGGCACCGATCAGCTTGGTGTAGCGCGCTTCGTCTTTCTTCTTCAGATAGTCGAGGAGCGAACGACGGCTGGAAACCATTGCGAGCAGACCACGGCGGGAATGGTTATCCTTCTTGTGGCCCTTGAAGTGTTCGGTCAGGTTGTTGATCCGTTCCGTCAGGATAGCAACCTGGACTTCCGGAGAACCGGTGTCGCCTTCAACGGTTGCAAATTCCTTGATGAGCTGAGCCTTACGCTCTGCAGCAATCGACATCGGATGATCCTTTCGATTTCGAGGATTTAGGGACGCCGTCAGCCGGGATGTCGTCCAGCTGCGGCCGTGAATGCAACGGGCATGCGCCTTTTGCTGGCGTGCCTATAAACGAATTGGATGAAAAAGGAAAGGGTCATGGACCTGCACCCCGATGGGCTTCCGGAGGGCCTCGGAAGCTTGTCGGTCGCGGCCAATTTCCGACGGTCGCGATCGACGCTCCGGCCGACCTTCGCGCCGTTTTTAAAGGGGCCCATCCGCATTCACGAATCTTCGTCCTTCGCCTCGCGCGGAATGGTGATCCGCCACTCGATGCCATCGGCATGCATCACCCGCTCCAGCGCGGCGTTCAGCGCCATGCCGAGCATGCGCTCCAGCACCAGTGTTCCGAAGCCCTTGCGGATCGGATCGGAGGGCTTGTCGGCGAGATCCGCGCCCTCCTCCCGCCAGCGAATGGCAATGCCTTCATCCTCCAGCGACCAGCTCAGCTTGACGACCCCGGTGGTGTTGGCGAGCGCTCCGTATTTGGTGGCGTTGGTCGCGAGCTCGTGCAGGGCCATGCCGAGGGTCTGGGCGATCTGCGTGTCGAGCCTCAGAGCCGGGCCGGAGAAGATCACGCGCTTCGGATCGTCAGGCGTAAACGGCTGCAACTGGTTCTGGGCGAGCTCGCGGAAATCGACCCCTTGCGCGGCGTTGGTGATCATCAGGTCGGTGGAGCGCGCGAGTCCGGCAATGCGCTTGCGGAAGCTGTCGGCGAAGTCCGACGCGCTCTCGGCCGAATAGACCGATTGGTTCAGCATCGACTGGATGACGGTAAGCTGGTTCTTCGAGCGATGCGCCACCTCGCGCATGAGGAAGCGGATCTCGTTTTCAGCCTTGCCGCGCGCCGCCGCTGCCCGTGCGAGCGCTGCCGAGACCTGCTCGACCTCCGAGATCATGTGCGGCCGCGATTCGATCCGTTCGCCGGCGCCGAGACGGCGCGCATCCTGCGCCACGAGCTTGACGCCCTGCGACAACAGCCGCGCAATCGCCAGCGAGCCGGCAATCGCGATGCCCGCGAAGATGATGCCGCCGAGCGACAGCCACAGGAACGACCAGACGGCCGGTGCATCGACGGTCGCGCTAGGCGCCCAGGCGATGATCCGCCATCCCGTGACGACGGAAAACTCGGTCGCGACGCGATATTTAGTGCCGTTTTCCTTGATGTTGCGGACACCGATGCTGATCGCCGGCACCTTGTCGAGGAAGAACGGTTCCCCGGCCTTGACGGCCGCATCCGACGAGATGATGACCTTGCCTGCGCCATCGACCAGTGCCGCGTTCCAACCGGGAGAAAGCGTGTCGCGGTTGACGGCCTTGGCCATGTTCTCGGCGTTTTGCGTCAGCGTCAGCAGATACTCCTCACCGGTCGCCAATTTCGCCGGCAGATAGACGTTGAAAACCCACTTTCCCGCGGTCTGGCCAAAGAAGACGTTGGAGACGAGCGGCGCACCATTGTTGGTGAAGGCCCGCTCGACCGAGCCCGTATCCGAGGCTTTGCTGAGTTGCGCACCGAAAGGCACCCTGGTGTTGAGCCGCTGGTTGTGCTTGCGGTCGATGACGATCAGGTAGGAGTCCGTTTCGGCGAGCGCCGTGGCGGCCCTGCGGTAGAAGGCCTCCATATTGCCGTCTTCGATCTCTTGCGATGTCGACAGCACCTTGAGCGTCGTCAGCATGCCCTCGATGTCACGTTCGACGATGCGCGTCACCGACCCGGTCGAAGCCTGCAGCAGCGCCGTGATCACCTGTTCCTGCTGGTCGACGCTGCGCTTCAGCACGACGAGCGAAAAAATGAAGGCCGGAACGATGGCCACCAGGAGCAGCGACGTCAGATAAAAACTGAACGGCCGGGTCAGGCGATGACGAACGAGATCGACGATCGTCGCCAGACCGTTCGCAGCCTTCCGCTTTTCTTCGTCCAGCACGCCCGTCACCTCAGTCGCCCTTCTTCGTTCCGCACCGGCACACAGCCGCTTTCGGCGCGCGCCGCAAGAGACGGTGCGATCGGCAGTCGGCTCCGGAGCACGGGACGGAAACGGAATCACCTCGGATGGATTGGAAGCCCATGCCGGGGATCATGCGTCAAGGATGGGGCAAAGGCAAACGCTTCCGGGCGCTTAGCCGGTGGCGAAAACACGCTTCGGGCGGAACTCACCCTCGGCGATCTCACCGATGGCGACCAGCTTGCCGCGTGCCGTCGCATAGGCTTCAGGCGTCGCAAGCGGCGCATCGCGGCCGCGCAGGATGATGGGATTGCCCATTCTCAGGCGGTGCGCCTGATCATCGTTGACGGCAACATGCGGAAGGTTGGAAAGCGCTTCACCGGTCTCGATCAGATAGGCGTCGAGCGCCGCCAGGCGTTCTTCGTCGCTCTCGATTTTCTCCAGCGCCACCAGATCGGCGAGCGGCACCATGTCCTCTTCACCAAACGGTGCGACAAAGGTGCGGCGCAGCGAGGCGATGTGGCCGAAACAACCGAGATCGCGACCCATGTCACGCGCGAGCGAACGCACATAGGTGCCCTTGCCGCACTCGATTTCGAAATGCGCGAGGTTGGGAGCGGCACCCAAGAGCGTCAGCCGGTGCACCTCGACCTCGCGGGCCGGAATTTCGACCGTTTCGCCATCGCGGGCGAGATCGTAGGCGCGCTCGCCATCGATCTTGATCGCAGAGAACTGCGGCGGCACCTGGCTGATGACGCCGGTATATTTCGGCAGCAGCGCGCGGATCGCCTCTTCGTTCGGTCGTTCGGTCGAGGAATGCGTGACCTCGCCTTCGAGATCGTCGGTCGAGCGTTCCTCGCCCCAGGCAACGGTGAATTCGTAGATCTTGCGGCCGTCCATCACGTAAGGAACGGTCTTCGTCGCATCACCGAGTGCAATCGGCAACATACCGGACGCCAACGGGTCGAGCGTGCCGGCATGACCGGCCTTCTGGGCCTTGAACAGCCACTTGATCTTCGAGACGGCTTCAGTGGAGCCGAAGTCAAGCGGCTTGTCGAGGATCAGCCAGCCCGAGATCGGGCGGCCCTTGGGCTTACGCGGTTTGGACATGAAATCTACTATTCTTCGTCTTCGCTGGACTGGTCGAGATCGCGGCTGACTTCCGGCGAGCGCAGCAGCTCATCGATCTTCTTGTAGTTGTCGAAGCTCGTATCGTCGCGGAAACGAACGTCGGGCATGTATTTCATCTGCCGAAGCTGGGGGCCGAGGCGGCCGCGAATGTACTTGGCATTGCGGTTCAGCGCGTCGATGACTTCGTCATGGTTGGGCACGCCGAGCGGCGTGACATAGGCCGTGGCGATCTTCAGATCCGGCGACATGCGCACTTCCGAGATCGCGATGACGGTCTTCTCGATCACGGGATCGCGGACCTCGCCGCGCTGCAGAACCTGGGTGATGGCAGCGCGCACCTGTTCGCCGACGCGCAGCATGCGCTGTGAAGGGGCAGAGGATGTGGCTTTGGTCATGGACGGTACCTCAAAAAAATGCGAGCGCCGAAGGACAACCCGGCGCCCGCATAATCTCTAATCGGACGGTTCTTAAAGCGTCCGCGTGATGTGCTCTACGCGGAAGCACTCGATCGTATCGCCGGCGCGGATGTCTTCGTAGTTCTCGAAGGCCATACCGCACTCCTGACCGACGTTGACTTCCGAGACTTCGTCCTTGAAGCGCTTGAGGGTCTTGAGCTTGCCTTCGTGGATAACGACGTTGTCGCGAACCAGACGGACGCCGACGCCACGCTCGACCTTGCCTTCGGTGACGCGGCAACCCGCGACCTTGCCGACCTTGGTGATGTTGAACACCTCCAGGATTTCGGCGTTGCCGAGGAAGGTTTCGCGGCGCTCCGGCGAGAGCAGACCGGACATCGCCGCCTTCACGTCATCCACCAGATCGTAGATGATGTTGTAGTAGCGGATTTCGATGCCGGCACGCTCGGCTGCCGAACGGGCCTGCGCGTTGGCGCGGACGTTGAAGCCGATGATCGCAGCGTTCGACGCCTCGGCGAGCGAGATGTCGGACTCGGTGATACCACCGGCACCCGAATGCACGATGCGCGCACGCACTTCGTCGGTTCCGAGCTTGTCGAGAGCACCGGCGATCGCTTCGATCGAACCCTGCACGTCGCCCTTGATGACCAGCGGGAACTCCTTGAGACCGGAGGTCTGGAGCTGGGTCATCATCTGCTCGAGCGAACCGCGCGAGCCCGACTGACGGGCAACCTGCTTCTCGCGGGCGAGACGCTGGCGGTATTCCGAAATCTCGCGGGCGCGGCTTTCGTTTTCGACGACGGCGAACTTGTCACCGGCCGCCGGCGTACCCGAAAGACCGAGAACCTCGACCGGCATCGACGGACCGGCTTCCTTGACGTGCTCACCCTTGTCGTTGACCAGAGCGCGTACACGGCCCCACTGGTCGCCGGCGACGATGATCTGGCCAGGACGCAGCGTGCCCTTCTGGACGAGGACGGTTGCAACCGCACCGCGACCACGGTCAAGCTCGGCTTCAACCACCGTACCTTCGGCCGTCCGGTTCGGATTGGCGCGCAAATCGAGGATTTCGGACTGCAGCAGGATCGCTTCCAGCAGCTTGTCGAGGTTGGTGCCGTTCTTCGCGGATACTTCCACGTCGAGAACTTCACCGCCCATGGATTCGACGAAGACTTCGTGCTGCAGCAGCTCGGTGCGAACCTTCTGCGGGTTCGCCGTCGGCTTGTCGACCTTGTTGATCGCCACGATGATCGGAACACCGGCCGCCTTGGCGTGGTTGATCGATTCGATCGTCTGCGGCATCACGCTGTCGTCGGCCGCAACCACCAGGATCGCGATGTCGGTCGCCTGGGCACCGCGGGCACGCATGGCGGTGAACGCCGCGTGGCCGGGGGTGTCGATGAAGGTGATCTTGTTGCCGTTCTGCTCGACCTGATAGGCGCCGATGTGCTGGGTGATGCCACCGGCTTCGCCGGCCACCACGTTGGCGTGGCGGATCGCATCAAGCAGCGAGGTCTTGCCGTGGTCGACGTGACCCATGATCGTGACGATCGGCGGACGCGGCAACAGCTCCTCATCGGAATCGGTCACGTTGAAGATGCCTTCCTCGACGTCGGATTCCGAAACGCGCTTGACCGTATGGCCGAATTCGCCGGCGATGAGTTCAGCCATATCGGCGTCGATCAGATCGCCGGGCTTCATCATCTGGCCTTCCTTCATCAGGTACTTGATGACGTCGACGGCGCGTTCAGACATGCGCTGCGACAGTTCCTGAATGGTGATGGTCTCAGGCAGGATGACTTCGCGCGAGATCTTCTCGCGGGTTTCCTGCATCTGGCTGCGCTTGAACTTCTCCTGGCGGCGACGCATGGCCGACAGCGAACGGGCGCGCTGGCCGCCATCCTCGTCGACGGCAGCGGTCAGCGTCAGCTTGCCCTGGCGACGACCGTCGTCGGCCTTCGGGCGGGCAGGAACCTTGGCAGGCTCAGGACGCACGACCTTGCCGCGTGCCGGGCCCGCGCCCGAACGCGGACCACGATCGTCATCCTTTTCGTTGTCGACCTTACGGCCGCGCAGAGCGCCGGCCGGAGCCGGGGTCGGAAGTCCAGTTGCCGCTTCAGCAGGCCGTGCAGCCTGCGGGCGGTTGTCGACGCGACGCTCAGTGGAAGCCGGTGCGCGAGCTGCCACGGGGCGCTCTTCGACAACCTCTTCGGCCTTTGCTTCAGGCTCGACAGCCGGGCGGGCCGCTTCTTCAGCGGCGCGGCGTGCGGCCTCTTCCTTCTCCTGAAGGAGACGGGCTTCTTCCTCGCGCTTGCGGCGTGCTTCGTTCTCGGCGCGGATGACCGCTTCTTCGGCATCGCGGATCTGCGCTTCGGCGAGAGCACGGCGGCGCGCATCGATCTCACCGGCGGAAAGCTGGTTCAGAACGACACCCACACGCGGACGGTTGGCCTGATTGGCTTCCTGGCGCGTCGAGTGCTGCTGCGGCTGCGGGGCCGGGCGGCCGGAAGGCTGCGGCTGAGCCGGACGCTGTTCGACCGGGCGTGCTGCGGGAGCCGCGGCGACCGGCGTGATCGGACGCTCGTCCTTGGGGCGATGGAAGGGGCGTTTCTTGGTTTCGACCACGACCGCCTTGGTGCGGCCACGGCCCATGTCCTGACGCACGGTCCCCTGCGAAACCCCGTGGGGTTTCAGGGTCAGCGTCTTCTTGCCTGCTGCGCTGCCTGTCTTGTCGTCGTTGTTGTCGGTCATTCCGTTCCGTTCCTAGCGATCAGGGCCGGATGCGTATCACCTGACCCTGTCTTCCAAATTGTCTCAAACAATGTACGCGATGCCAGACTGTGCTGGTGACGCGGGTCATTGCTGTGGCTTGCCAGCGCCGCCGTCGGCCCGGACCGGGACGGATCCTCGGTACTTTTCGAGCATGATTGCGCGCTTCACTACACCCTCACCCGCCTGCCCTGCAAGCGCTGCGGCATGGATAAAAGCATTACTTCCTAAAAGGCCCTCCATTTCCGCCCCGGTGAAGGGACGGAACGAAGGTATTTCCATTTCATCGTCGGCCACGAAGCTCATCGCCTTGCGGGCCTGGTCTATCTTCCGCACACCGTCGGCTGCAGCGTCGGCCGCATGGAACACGGCAAGCGCTGCAAGACCGCGCACGGCCTGCTCCGTCTTCGTCGCGCCGGAGATGAACTGGGCCGCCTTGCGCGCCATGTTCATCATGCCGGCCAACTGCTCGGCGAGCAGCCGGTCGACGTCGTCGGCGAGCGTCGCGTCGGCCTTGACGTCCGCCTTCAGGGCGCGGGCGAAGAACTTCTTCGCCACCGCCTTTTCAACGAGCGCCCGCTCGGCCTTCACCCAGCAGCCGCGTCCCGGAAGCTGGCGCTTCAGATCGGGAACGACGCGACCGTCGGGCCCGGCAACGAAGCGGATCAACTCATCCGGCGAACCGCTTTCGCGGGTGACGATGCACGTCCGCGTGCTGCCGCTCCGATCCTTCGGGCCCCCATCCAAGGGCAATGTGTCCGAAGGCAGGCTGTCGGCATCATCAGAGGCGGTCATCGTCCTTAAGCGTCCTGCTCGGCGCCTTCGGCAACGTCGATCGGCTCTTCGCCTTCGACCTCATCGCTTGCCAGGTCCTCTTCCGTGATCCAGCCGGCCGCGAGGCGGGCCTGAACGATCATGGCTTCGGCTTCGGCGCGCGAAACGTCGAACTTCGAGAAGGTGCCCTCGAAGCGCTTGGTCTCGCCGTCCTTGCGTTCGCTCCAGCCGACGAGGTCGTCAGCGGCGCAGCCGGCAAAGTCTTCGATCGTCTTGATGCCTTCTTCGCCGAGCGCAACGAGCATCTGGCTCGTCAGGCCGTCGATCGAGCGCAGCTCGTCGGCAACGCCGAGTTCCTTGCGCTTGGCATCCATTTCCGCTTCGAGCTTGTCGAGGAATTCGCGCGCACGGGTCTGGATTTCGGTAGCGGTCTCCTCGTCGAAGCCATCGATCGACGAGATTTCGTCGAGGTCGACATAGGCAAGCTCCTCGACGGCGGCAAAGCCTTCGGACGCCAGAACCTGGCCGACCATTTCGTCGACGTCGAGCGCGTCCATGAACAGGTTGGTGCGCTCGGTGAATTCCTTCTGGCGACGCTCGCTCTCTTCCTGTTCGGTGAGGATGTCGATGTCCCAGCCGGTCAGCTGCGAGGCGAGGCGAACGTTCTGGCCGCGACGGCCGATGGCGAGCGAAAGCTGCTCGTCCGGAACGACCACTTCGATGCGCTCCGCATCTTCGTCGAGAACGACCTTGGCCACTTCCGCCGGCTGCAGCGCGTTGACGATGAACGATGCCGGATCCTGCGACCACGGAATGATGTCGATCTTTTCGCCCTGCAGTTCGCCGACGACGGCCTGAACGCGCGAACCGCGCATACCGACGCAGGCGCCGACCGGGTCGATCGACGAGTCGTTGGAGACAACGGCGATCTTGGCGCGCGAACCCGGGTCACGGGCAACCGACTTGATCTGGATGATGCCGTCGTAGATCTCAGGCACTTCCATGGTGAAGAGCTTCACCATGAACTGCGGATGGGTACGCGACAGGAAGATCTGCGGGCCGCGCTGTTCGCGGCGAACGTCGTAGACGAAGGCGCGGACGCGGTCGCCGTAGCGCATGTTTTCGCGCGGGATCATCTCGTCGCGGCGGATGATGCCTTCGCCACGGCCGAGGTCGACGATGACGTTGCCGTATTCGACGCGCTTGACCGTGCCGTTGACGATCTCGCCGACGCGATCCTTGAATTCGTCGAACTGGCGATCACGCTCGGCTTCGCGAACCTTCTGGACGATGACCTGCTTGGCAGACTGGGCGGCGATGCGGCCGAAGTCCATCGGCGGCAGCGGGTCGGCGATGAAATCGCCGAGCTTGGCGTCCGGATTGCGATCGCGAGCAAGCTCGAGCGGGATCTGCGTGGAATAGTCGTCAGCCTTTTCGACCACTTCCAGAAGACGCTGCAGGCGGATTTCACCGGTCTTCGAGTTGATGTCGGCGCGGATGTTCGATTCCGACCCATAGCGCGAGCGGGCGGCCTTCTGGATCGCATCGGCCATTGCGGCCAGAACGATCTCGCGGTCGATCACCTTTTCACGCGCGACGGCATCCGCGATCTGCAGAAGCTCGAGCCGGTTAGCACTGACTGCCATGTCTTATCTCCGTTGGGTTGCAGGGGGCTTCACGCTCCGCCCGACTTATTCCTCAATAGGTGAATCTTCGTCTTCGAAATTCTCGTTCGCGGCGCGCTCGGCCTTCGCCTTCTTGTCGGCCGTCAGCGCATCACGGATCAGATCGTCGGTCAGGATCAGCCGCGCTTCGGCAAGCGTGGTGAACGGGATGACGACGACAGGTTCCTCGCCGTACGCGGGCTGGTCGCGCTCAAGCCGGAAACCATCGTCATCGACGGAAACGATCTTGCCGCGGAACCGCTTGCGGCCATCGACCAGAACCGACGTCTCGCATTTCAGCAGGTGCCCCTGCCAGCGGAAGAAGTCGGACTTGCGCACCATGGGACGGTCGATGCCGGCCGACGACACTTCGAGATGATACGCCTTGTCGATCGGATCTTCCACATCGAGCACCGGCGAAATGGCCTTGGAGATCTCTTCGCAGTCTTCGACGGTCATGGTGCCGTCGTTGCGCTCGGCCATGATCTGCAACGTCAGGCCGTTCTGGCCGGACATGCGCACGCGCACCAGGCGGTAACCCATCGGCACGATGACCGGCTCGATGATGTCGGCGATGCGCTGGTCGAGACCGGTTTCGGTGATCAGGCGCGGTTCATTTGCATTTTCAGCCGTTGTCGTATCGGACAAACGATCATCTCCTCATCGGACCGGCTAATAAAAAAGAGCGGGTCCTGACGGGCCCACTCTTCATCTACCGATCAAGAATTTGAGGCTCATATACGCTTCATCGCCGCAAATTGCAAGGCATTGGGCCGTGCGCTCCAAATGCGCCGATCCGCTCGCAGACGACGATCTTCGACAACAAGGTCAATTTCAGCGGGTGGCACTTCGCGTCCTCGGGCCTATAACAGGGATAGAACCGCTTCGAGACGACAATCAAGGACAAGAGAGAAGACGAGGTGCCCCACCGTAATTCGCCGCTTGCACCCTTTAAGCACGACATCTTCCGCACGATCTGGATCGCGAGCCTCGCATCCAACTTCGGCGGCCTCATCCAATCGGTCGGCGCCGCCTGGCTGATGACCTCGATCTCACCGTCGGCAAACATGGTGGCACTGGTGCAGGCCTCGACCTCGCTGCCGATCATGCTCTTCTCGCTCATCTCGGGCGCGCTTGCCGATAATTTCGATCGGCGGCGGATCATGCTGGTGGCGCAGTGTTTCATGCTCTCCGTCTCGGCGCTTCTGACCATCTGCGCCTATGTCGGACTGATCACGCCCTGGCTGCTCCTGCTCTTCACCTTCCTCATCGGCTGCGGCACGGCGCTCAACAACCCATCCTGGCAGGCCTCGGTCGGCGACATGGTCCCGCGCGACGACCTGCCGGCGGCAGTCGCGCTCAACAGCATGGGCTTCAACATCACCCGCAGCGTCGGCCCGGCGATCGGCGGCGCGATCGTCGCCGCGGCGGGGGCTGCCGCCGCCTTCTTCGCCAATACGCTCAGCTATTTCGCGATCCTCTTTGCGCTGGTGCGCTGGCGGCGGGAAGTGCCGACGAACACCTTGCCGCGTGAGACGCTCGGCCGCGCCATATCCGCGGGCCTGCGCTATGTCGCGATGTCGCCGAACATCGGCAAGGTTCTGCTGCGCGGTTTTCTCTTCGGTCTTTCGGCAAGCGCGATCCTCGCACTCTTGCCGCTCGTCGCCCGCGACCTCGTTCAAGGCGGGCCGCTCACCTACGGCCTGATGCTCGGCGCCTTCGGCCTCGGCGCGATCGGCGGGGCGCTGCTCAGTGCGCGATTGAGGGAGAAGCTGTCGAGCGAGGCGATCGTGCGTATCGCCTTCACCGGCTTTGCTGCGAGCGCCGCGATCACGGCCTGGAGCACCTATGCCTGGCTCAGCTGTCTCGTGCTGCTCGTCTCCGGCGCCTGCTGGGTGTTGGCGCTTTCGCTGTTCAACACGACCGTGCAGCTCTCGACGCCGCGCTGGGTCGTTGGCCGGGCGCTATCGCTCTACCAGACTATGACCTTCGGCGGCATTGCTGGCGGCAGCTGGCTCTGGGGCACGGCGGCCGAACAATATGGTGCCGCCAATGCGCTGATGGGCTCCTGTCTGCTGATGTTCGCTGGGGTCGTGGTCGGCTTCCGGCTGCCGCTACCGGAGTTCACTTCGCTCAATCTCGATCCGCTCAACCGCTTCAACGAACCGCCGCTCGAACTGGACCTGAAGCCGCGCAGCGGCCCGATCGTCATCATGATCGACTACGAGATCGCCGACAACGATATCCCCGAGTTCCTCACGACCATGGCGGAACGCCGGCGCATCCGTATTCGCGACGGTGCGGGACACTGGGCGCTGATGCGCGACCTCGAAAACCCGACGACCTGGACCGAGACCTACCACGTGCCGACCTGGGTCGAATATGTGCGCCACAACCAGCGCCGTACCCAGGCCGACGCCGCCGTCGGCGACAAGCTGACGGCGCTGCACAGCGGTGCAGCACCACCGCGCGTGCACCGGATGATCGAACGCCAGACGATCGTGCCGACGCACTACGAGCGCTACAAACGCCAGGTCGATGTCGACATGCACTAGATCATTTCATTGTTTCATCGAAACACTGAAGTGATCTAAGTCTTTGAAACTACGCAATTCCGGACGGAAAATCGTTTCCCACTTTTCCTGGAATTGCTCTAAATGCCGTTGTCGCCCCCCACGCTGACATCGACCAATGCAACGAAAGAGGCCCGTCACGCAGGGCCTCTTTCGGTTCAGCGGTTCAGCTTGAGAGAGCGTCGACGCCTCTGGTTGAAATTGCCTTAGCGCAGCTTCGCCTTCAGCGAGGCATTGGGGAAGCAGGTGGCGGCAAGCCCGCTCTTTGCCTGCCAGTCACCGAGAGAGCGGCGCGTCTTGTAGCCGGGAAGGCCGTCGACCTTGCCGACGTCGTAGCCCTTGGCGACGAGCGCCTTCTGCATGGCGAGAACGTCCGAGCGCAGCATGTTGCCGACATCGCCCCAGCTCCCGCGGAACGCACCGCCGCCGGTGGCGATGCGGTCGGCGAGATTGCCGATGAACAGCGCATAGAGGTCGGAGTTGTTGTACTCCTTGAGCACATAGAAATTCGGCGTAACGATGAATTCCGGCCCATGCCGGCCGGCCGGCACCAGCATCATAGACGACGCCGACAGTTCATGCGACGGGAAGGCCTTGCCGGAAATCCGCGTGATGCCCTTGTTGGCCCAGTCCGAAATCGGCCGTGCGAGGTCCGGGCCTTCCTGTGCGCAGGAGACGGCGTCGGGAATCGACACCTCGAAGCCCCAGTCGCGGTTGCGCTGCCAGCCCTTCTTGACGAGATAGTTGGCGATCGAGGCTAGGCTGTCCGGCACCGAATTCCAGATGTCGCGGCGGCCGTCGCCGTCGAAGTCGACGGCATATTGCAGGAAGCTCGACGGCATGAACTGCGGCTGGCCCATGGCGCCGGCCCAGGAGCCGCGCATCGCCGTCTCGTCGACGTCGCCGCTGTCGAGAATGTGCAGCGCCGAGATCAGCTCGCGTCTGAAAAGGTCGGGCCGCGTCGACATGAAGGCCTTGGTCGCCAGCACGTCGACGACCGGATAGGGGATCTTGGCGCGGCCGAAGCCGGACTCACGGCCCCAGATCGCCACAACCACCGAGGCCGGCACGCCATAGGTGCGCTCGATCTTCTTCAGGGTCGAGGCATGGGTGGAAGCAAGGCTGCGGCCGGTTGCCGCCAGACCTTGCAGGCGCTTCTCCGAGAAGTAGTTGCCGGGCGAGGAAAACTCGGCCTGGCTCTGCTTCTGCTCTTTCGGCTTCGGGAAGCCGGGAGGCGCCAGATCCGGCAGGTCCCAGTTGAGCTTCACGTCGGCGAAGGCGGCCTTGAACGAACCGGCAGAAATGCCCGCCTTCTGCGCTTCCGGCCAGAGATCGTTCTGAAGCCAGGCGCGAAACTCCGCCTCGACATCCGCCTTCGTCGCGGCATGCGCGAACCCCAGCCAGCCACAGAGCAAAAAGGTCGAAAGTGAAAGAAGTCTCAGCATAAGGCTTCCCTGTCGGTTGGATCGCGGGGTTCGAAAATAGCGTCAGATCGACGTGCGGGCGCGAAGGGCGGCTGCCAGCGTGCCTTCGTCGAGATAGTCGAGTTCGCCGCCAACAGGCACGCCATGGGCAAGCCGGGTGATCTTCACTTCCATGCCCTCGAGCTGGTCGGTGATGTAGTGCGCCGTGGTCTGGCCCTCGACCGTCGCATTCACGGCGATGATCAGTTCGCGGACGCCGCCATTGGCGACGCGCTGGACAAGTCCTTTGATGTTGAGGTCTTCAGGACCGACACCGTCGAGCGGGGAGAGCGTGCCGCCAAGCACGTGATAGGCGGCGTTCATCGCGCCGGCGCGCTCCAGCGCCCAGAGGTCGGAAACGTCCTCGACGACGATGATGACCGACTGGTCGCGACGCTCGTCCGAGCAGACGGTGCAGGGATCGATCGTATCGACATTGCCGCAGCAGGAGCAAATGCGGACCTTACGGTGGGCCTCGCCCATCGCGTCGGCGAGCGGCCCCAGCAACTGGTCCTTCTTCTTGACGAGATGGAGGGCGGCGCGCCGTGCCGAACGCGGCCCGAGCCCCGGGACTTTTGCCAGGAGCTGGATGAGTTTTTCGATTTCGGGGCCGGTGACTCGTTTTGCCATGCGGCGCTTTTAGCCCATATCGAGCCCGAACGGAATCGACTTCGCACACTGCAATGGGCCATCGCAAAGGGCGCAGGAGAAATCGGCGTGCATTCGACGAGGGCGCAATCTATTGTTGATCGCAGCAGATGGAGGCTCCGATGACCAATACGCCTTTCCGCTATGCAGCCCCCAGCGATGAATGCGATCTGATCATGAAAGGCGGCATCACTTCGGGTGTCGTCTTCCCGCGCGCCATTACCGAACTCGCGACCCGCTACCGCTTCATGCACATCGGCGGCACATCGGCCGGTGCGATTGCCGCCGTCATGACAGCCGCTGCCGAATACCGACGCCAAAGTGCCGCAACGGCGGACGAAAAGAACGCTGGCTTCGCGCTGATCGATGCGATGCCGAAGGAGCTGGCCGCCAATCTCCCGACCTTCTTCCAGCCATCGGCGGAAACAGCGCCGCTCTTTCGCGTCGGGATGGCGATGGTGCGAACGCAGGGAAGCAAGGTGGCGGCGGCAGGCCTGGAGGCCCTCAGGGTTTTTCACTTGGCGTTGCTTCTTGCCGCCCTCCCCGGCCTCGCGCTGATCGTCGCCGGCATCGCCGCGACCGACTGGGCGCTTGGCATCCTGGGGGCGCTCGTCGTCCTGATCGGCGCGATGGCGATGTTGACCTATCAGCTCTATCGCGCGGTCGCGGTGGTGTTGCCGGCCCACGACTTCGGCCTATGCAGCGGCCTGACCCAACCGGGCGCGAAGAAACCTGCATTCACCAACTGGATTGCCGAGCGGATCGAAGCCATTGCCGGCCCGGTTCGCTCCGACGGAGAAGCGCGGCCTTTGACGATCGGCGATCTCGATCGCTACGAGATCACGTTGAAGAGCGTCACCACCGATCTCTCTTCGCGGCGGCCTTACGAGCTACCCTTTGGCGACCGGGTGCACAATTACCGCAAGTCGGAATTCGAAAGGCTGTTTCCGCCGTCCATCATGAGCTACCTCCTGAAGGAGAGCAAACCACGCGACATCGTAGGGCCGGACGGCGTGCGGGATTACTACCAGCTACCGCCGGCAAGGAAGCTGCCGGTGGCGATCATCGCCCGCATGAGTCTCAGCTTCCCCGGATTGATCCGCGGCGTTCCACTCTATCGCTACGATTATTCCCTGCGCGCGGCAGCCCGGCGCGATCCGTCAACCCATATCCGCTGCCTGTTTTCCGATGGCGGCATCACCAGCAATTTCCCGATCCATTTGTTCGACGGACTGCTGCCCGGTCGCCCGACCTTCGGTATTTCGCTGGCGAGTTACGATCCGAGGCGCCATGGAGAGGATGAGGACGGATCAGGTGGCAGCCGCGTGCACCTGCCGCGCCGTACGGCCGAAGGCAAGGCGACGCCGGTCTATCCGGTCGAGGGACTTTTCGCCTTCGTCGGCGCTATCCTCGACACAGCCCGCAACTGGCAGGACACGCTACAGAGCCAGCTCCATGGCTACAGCGAACGCATTGTCGAGGTGAGGC
The DNA here is from genome assembly GCF_052044935.1 of Ensifer sp. 22460. Classification (NCBI taxonomy): domain Bacteria; kingdom Pseudomonadati; phylum Pseudomonadota; class Alphaproteobacteria; order Hyphomicrobiales; family Rhizobiaceae; genus Ensifer; species Ensifer sp. 22460. Next base: position 52,447 of record NZ_JBQENZ010000010.1, on the reverse strand, counting down.
TCGACGATGCCAAGGAAGGCGGGCTCAATCTCGACATGGATGGAGAAACCGTGAATTTCCTGAGTATGCTCGGCGGCAAGGCCGGCGACGTCGTGCTCAAGAATTTCGACTTCAACGAACATCGATGGCGCCGGGCGATGACGATGCTGCCGACACTTTCCGAGTCGCTGCGCAAGCTGTCCAATCGTTACATGGAACCGGCGACCGAGCGCAGGATCGACTATCCGGCGATCCTGACGGAATACGATCCGACCGGCCTCGTCGGCGTTACAAAGGCTGATCGCCTAGCGCTGAACGAGCTTACCCAGAAGCTCGCAGCCATAGGCGCCGAACTCGATCGGCGCCCGATTCCTCCACCTTCCAGCCAGAAGGTGGATCTCAGGATCACCGCCAGCATGGATACCAATCCACGCGGGGCGAACCCTCCGCGGCCGGACACGCCACCGGCGCCCAATCAATAGAGCGGGATGCGGAATAATGCGTGCGGTTTTCCGAACGCACCGCGCTCCAACTCGTTCAAACCGGTCAGAACGGCAGCTTCATGCCGGGCGGGATCGGCAGGCCGGCGGTCAGTTCGGCGGTCTTTTCCGCCTGGACGGCTTCGGCCTTGTCCTTGGCGTCCTTGTGGGCGGCGACGATCAGGTCTTCGAGGATCTCGACGTCGTCTTCCTTGAAGAGCGAAGGATCGATCTTCAGGCTCTTGAGGGTGCCCTTGCCGTCGAGGCGGACGGTCACCAGACCACCGCCGGACGTGCCGTCGACTTCGAGTGCGGCGATCTCCGCCTGCATCTTCTCCATCTTGGCCTGCATTTCCTTGACCTTGCCCATCATCCCCATGATGTCGCGCATCGTCGTCTCCTGTTTTTCTGTTTCTGCTCGCAGACGGGACTATTCGATGTCGTCGCCAGGGACGATATCGCCGTCGGCGGATTCGGCTGTAGCCGGAGCAACACTCTCGGCCTCTTCCTCGACGGCGCGAATGCGCACGTCGGTGATCTTGGCACCCGGGAAGCGGGCGAGAATGGCCGCGACATCCGGGTCCTGGCGCGCATCGTTGACGCGCTGTTCCTGCGCCCGCTGTTCGGCCTCGATCAGCGTCGGCTCGCCGCGCTCGCGGCTGTAGCTGACGATCCAATGGATGCCGGTCCATTCCTTGAGCTTGACCGCGACTTCACCAAGCAGCGTCTTCGGCGCATCGTCGGAAACATTGACGTCGAGACGACCGGCCTCGATATGCACCAGACGCAGGAAGCCGCGCACCAGCGTCTTCAGCTTGATGTCGCGGTTCTTGGCGCAAAGTTCGGCGATATCTGCGATCGAATTGACCGGAACCGACGGCTGCGGCTTGGCAGCTGGGGCCACCGCGGGTCGCTCCTCGATACGGCCGACGGTGACCGGCTGGGGTGCTGCATCCGGCACGGCGCGCAGCATCGTCGCGCCGTTGCTCGTCGGGCGCTGCACCGGCATCGCCTGCGTTGCCTGCGCCGAAATCGATCCTGAGGCGGAGGCCTGTGCCCCGCCGCCATTGCCGCCAACCGGCCCGGAACGGGCGCCGCCGCCTTCACCGCCGGAAAGCTCAAGCACGCGTCGCGCAGCCTCTTCCGGCGCCGGCAGGTGTGCGGCATGCGCCAGCCGGATCAGCACCATTTCGGCAGCTCCCGCCGGGCGCGACGAGCTTTCCGCTTCCGGAATGCCCTTGAGCAGCATCTGCCAGATACGCGAGAGTGCCGTGACCGCAACGCTTTCGGCGAAGACGGCACCGCGGGTGCGCTCGATCTCGCTCAGCGACTGATCGTTGACCGCCTCCGGCACGTATTTCATGCGGGTGACGAGATGGGTGAAATCGGCAAGGTCGGTCAGAACGACCGTCGGATTGGCTCCGGCCTCGTATTGCGCGGTAAATTCCTGGAGTGCGGCCGCAACATCGCCTTTGACGACATGGTCGAAGAGATCGACGATGCGGGCGCGGTCGGCAAGGCCGAGCATCGAGCGCACGGTCTCGACCTCAACCGCACCGCCGCCGTGCGCAATCGCCTGGTCGAGCAGCGACAGGCCGTCACGCGCCGATCCTTCGGCGGCGCGGGCGACCATGGCGAGCGCTTCCGGATCGAAGGAAACGCCTTCCTTGCCGAGGATCGTCGAAAACAGGCCGACGAGATCAGACGCGCTGATGCGGCGCAGATCGAAGCGCTGGCAGCGCGACAGCACCGTGATCGGAACCTTGCGGATTTCGGTGGTGGCGAAGATGAACTTCACATGTTCCGGCGGCTCTTCGAGCGTTTTCAACAGGCCGTTGAAGGCCTGGGTCGAGAGCATGTGCACTTCGTCGATGATGTAGACTTTATAGCGCGCCGATACCGGGCGGTAGCGAACCTGTTCGATGATCTCTCTGATGTCATCGATGCCGGTATGCGAGGCGGCGTCCATTTCGATGACGTCGACATGGCGGCCATCCATGATCGCCTGGCAGTGTTCGCCCGGCACACGAAGGTCGATCGTCGGCCTGTCGGTCTCAGCGGTCTTGTAGTTCAGCGCACGGGCGAGGATGCGGGCGGTGGTGGTCTTGCCGACCCCGCGCACACCGGTCAGCATATAGGCCTGCGCGATGCGACCCGTTTCAAAAGCGTTGGTGAGCGTGCGCACCATCGGTTCCTGGCCGACCATCAGGTCGGAGAAATCCTTGGGGCGATACTTGCGCGCCAGAACACGGTAGGCGGCCGGTTTCTCAACGGATGAAATGGACGTGTCGTCGCTCATCGACCCTGCCGCTGTTCGAACTCTTGTCCCGACAGGACGGAAAAGGTGGGAGGCTGGCACGATGACCCGTGCCGGGGCTCGTTAGGGCTGCTTCCTTCCGGACCTGACCCGGTTGGCGAGTGGCTCGTCCACCACCAACCTCCCGGCTTCCATATCGGCAATATCGAAAGCAAATGCAAGCCAAGCCATCAAAAAACTGATATCGATATGCAAAACAAGGCGAATCCGTTGTCTTTGCCTGAGGAGAATGACTTGGCGACCTTCACTCTCGACGAGCGGCTCGAACGCGACGGCATCCCGATCGCCTCGATCGGCCTCTGTCAGATGCGGCTGATGAACGACCGCCGCTGGCCCTGGCTCGTGCTCATTCCGCAGCGTGAAGGCATTTCGGAAATCTTCGACCTGACCCCACTCGACCAGACGATGCTGACCTTCGAGACGACCATGGCGGCAACCGCCCTGAAGACGGTCACCGGCGCTCAAAAGATCAATGTCGGCGCATTGGGCAATATCGTTCGGCAACTACATGTGCATATCATCGCCCGCAACGACGGCGACCCGAACTGGCCGGGGCCGGTCTGGGGCTTTGGCAAGCCGGAGCCGTGGGACGAAAAAGAGCATCGAGACTTCGCAGCGCGCATTCTGGAAAACCTCTGAACATGACGAAATCGATCTTTGACCTTCGTAGCCCGCATCCGGAGCCAAGCACTCTCGTCGCCTTTTCCGAAAACCATCTGGACCGCCAGTCGGAGCACCGCAGCGACGATTGCGTCGAGCTGGCGCTCAAGCACCCGGGCGCCCATTTCCTGGCCTTCTCGGGACCGAAGCTGATCGTCAAGCACGACGAGAAGATCATCGACCCGCTGTTTGCCCCTTACGAACTCGAAGGGCTCGAACCGGTGCTCGACGAGACCATCCTGCTCGGCTACCTGCCGAACGGCGAGCCACGGCTTGCCGTGCCGACGGGCTTGACCGAAGAGACGATCACTGAGCCCTTCAAGATCGCCGATGGCCGCACGCTCTACCGGCAGCAGATGCTGCCGGAGGAACTGCTCGGCCAATTCGCCCAGGCCTCGAGCCTCATTACCTGGAACGCCAACAACCGCTTCTGCGGCCGCTGCGCCGGGCCGATGGACGGCACGGCCGGCGGCTATCGCCGGGTCTGCACCGCCTGCGGCCACATGGTCTTTCCGCGAACAGATCCGGTCGTCATCATGATGACGATCGACCTTGAGCGCGACCTCTGCCTGCTTGGCCGCAGCCCACATTTCGCGCCGGGCATGTATTCCTGCCTTGCCGGTTTCGTCGAGCCGGGCGAGACGATCGAAAATGCCGTGCGCCGGGAAACGCACGAGGAGTCCGGCATCCACATCGGCCGGGTGCGCTACCATGCCTCGCAGCCCTGGCCGATGCCGCACACGCTGATGATCGGTTGTTATGCCGAGGCGAAATCGACCGTCATCAAGCGCGACGAGCAGGAGCTGGAAGACGTGCGCTGGTTCACGCGCGAGGAAACGATCGCGATGCTCGAACGCTCGACCGGCGTTGCCAATACCGGCGACGAGCATATTCCGCCGCCGAAGGGCGCGATCGCGCACCAGCTGATGCGCGACTGGCTCGCCTGGGACGAGCGGGCCTGAGGGCGACGGGTTACGAGGAGGGCCGACCGTGTCCCGCTCCGAACGGCTGCTGGATCTTCTGCAGGTGCTCCGGCGCTACCGCCAGCCGGTGAGCGGCCAGCGGCTGGCGGAAGAGACCGGCGTCAGCCTCCGAACGCTCTATCGCGATATCGCGAGCCTGCAGGCGCAGGGCGCCCATATCGAGGGCGAACCGGGGCTCGGCTATGTGCTGAAGCCCGGCTTCATGCTGCCGCCGATGATGTTCTCGGCGGAGGAAATCGAGGCACTGGTGCTCGGATCGCGCTGGGTTTCAAAGCGTACCGACGACGATCTCGCAGGTGCTGCAGCGAACGCCCTTGCCAAGATCGCCGCGGTGCTTCCGGCAGAGCTTCGCGAGGAGCTGGACAGCTCGACCCTGCTCGTCGGGCCGAGCCCGCCGGCCACCAACGGCATCGACATTGCCGCGCTCAGGCGGGCGATCCGCAACGAGCGCAAGGTGGAACTCGACTACGTGGACAACGATGGCAGTGCAACGCAGCGCACGATCTGGCCCTTTGCGCTCGGCTTCTTCGAGAACGTGCGCATGGTCATGGCGTGGTGTGAACTGCGCCTGGATTTCCGGCACTTCCGCGCTGACCGCATGCGCCGGATGACTGTCACCGAAGCGCGTTACCCTCGTCGCCGCCAGATATTGATGAAGGACTGGCGCGCCAGCCAGGACATCGCCGCATCCAAGCGCCAGACGGTCGGCTCCTGACGACTCTCGATGCTGACAGAAGTTGGCAGCCACCACGCCTAGCCTGCAATTCCCCGCAACAAGGAGGAAACAACATGGCCAAGGCAAATCTCATCGTTCTTTATGTCAAGGACCCGCTGGCGAGCGTGGCGTTCTACCGCGATGTCCTCGCGCAGGAACCAAGCGTCACCTACCAGACCTTTTCGTCCTTCGAACTGCCCGGCGGCTTCACCCTCGGGCTCTGGGCCGAACATACGGTCGCGCCGGAGCCGACGGCATCAGGCCATCGCTCGGAACTGGCTTTCATGGTGGAGGATGAGGGCGCAGTGCGCGCGCACTACGAGAAATGGAAGGCGGAAGGGCTGCAGATTGCGCAGGAATTGACCGAGATGGATTTCGGTCCGACCTTCGTCGCGCTCGATCCGGATGGTCACCGGCTGCGTGTCTGCCTCTTCGATTCGTGATCGAGAGGACAGCGGCGCGTATCCCGCCAGCCCTACAGCGCCGCACGTCTTAGCAGACGTGCAAAGGTCGCTGCAGCACTTACATTGCCGCATATTTTTGTCCTTTGATCGGAACGATCAAAGGACACATGCAGACGCAGCGGGATACGCGAATGATGCGGATTAGCGGCCGTAAACGGCGGCCTGGATCTGCGAACGGGACAGACCGATATCGCTCAGTGCGTGATCGTCGAGAGCGTTCAGCTCGCGGATCGCACGGCGGGTCTTCGCATATTCCATGATCTTCTGACGGATCTTCATCTTTAACACTCCTTACGTGAACGAGCGTTAGATAGGCATTTGCCTAAAATTTGTGTACCGCCGCGATTGCAGATTAGGCATGCGCCAGACGCGTAGCCGGTTAACGAATTTTTGCCACTTTCTTACGCCGCGACACGATCGTTAAGCTGATGATTCCCGTTGCAAAACCGCCTTGGATCACGGCCGGAACGAACGGGTGTTGCCACAGCCAATTCTATTAGCCAGGCTTGATAAGCGAAGATGACGACATGCGAATGGGAGAAGATCGCAGCCTTTCAGATGCCGCCGGAATTCGATCGCTTCGAGCGCTGGATGCAGATCAGGTGGGCGCGGGGATCGCCCTGGAGGTCCCGGTGAGGACATCTCGCGCGGGGAGCTTACCGGACGAAAAGTGGTATCGGCACCTTGCGTCCGGTGAGGTGTGGCGGCTCGTCTCGCCCGACTTTCCCTTTCGAGGAACTTTCGAGCAGGTCTGAGCCAAGCGTCAGAGCACGCCGCGCATCGGGTGCGCCTTGTAGGTGCCAAGGATGCGGACCTTCTCGGAGAAGAAACGCAGCTCGTCCATGGCGTGGCGCACGCCGATATCGTCGGGATGGCCTTCGATATCGGCGTAGAACTGCGTCGCCACGAACTTGCCGCCGAGCTGATAGCTCTCGAGCTTGGTCATGTTGATGCCGTTGGTCGCGAAACCGCCCATCGCCTTGTAGAGGGCCGCAGGAATGTTGCGGACATTGAAGACGAAGGTGGTGATGATCAACTCGTCGTCCGCGGAACGCCCTATGCGCTGTTCTTCACGGGAAAGCACGACGAAGCGGGTGACGTTGCTTTCGGTGTCCTCGACGTTCTCGGCGATGATCTCCAGACCATAGAGATCGGCGGCAAGCCGCGGTGCAAGCGCCGCCATCGAGCGGTCGCCCTTTTCGGAAACAAGCTTCGCCGCGCCGGCGGTATCGCCGGCGACGACCGGCTTCCAGCCATTGGAACGCACGATCTTGCGGCACTGGCCGAGCGCGTGGATGTGGCTGTGCACGGTGCGGATTTCGTCACGCGTGACGCCGGGCAGCACCATCAGCTGGAAACGGATCGGCATGAAGTATTCGCCGACGATGTGCAGCCGCGATTCCGGCAGCAGATGATGGATATCGGCGACGCGGCCGGCGATCGTGTTCTCGATCGGGATCATCGCGAGATCGGCGTCACCGTTCTCGACGGCGACGAAGGCATCCTCGAATGTCTGGCAGGGCAGCGGCTCCATCGACGGAAACATGTCGCGGCAGGCCATGTCGGAGTTGGCGCCGTAGTCGCCCTGAAAGGAAATCCTGTTGGTCTTGACGGTCACGGTAGCTTCCTTCTCAGGCTTATTCGGGATGGCGGGCGGAAAGGATACGGCGGGCTTTTTCCAGCTCCACCGGCGTATCGACGCCGAGCGGAACCGAATCGACGATCTCGACGTCGATGCGCATGCCGGCCTCGAGCGCGCGCAGTTGCTCAAGCGATTCGCGGCGTTCGAGCACGGAGGGCTTTAGCGATACGAAGCGCTCCAGCGCCTGGCGGCGATAGGCGTAGAGACCGATGTGATGGTAGAGCGGCCCCTGGCCGTAGGGCGCGGTCGCGCGGGTAAAGTAAAGTGCGCGCAGGCGCGTGTCCGAAAGCGGCGAACCAACGACCTTGACGATGTTCGGATTGGTCTTTTCGCTCTCTTCGGCGATCGCCACCGTCAGCGTCGCGATATCCGTGCTGGCGTTTTCAAGCGGGTTCAGTGCGGCACGGATCGATGCCGGCTCGACCGTCGGCAGATCGCCCTGCACGTTGATGACGATCTCCGCTTCGCCGGTCGGGTCGGCCTTCTGCAGCGCTTCATAGATCCGGTCGGATCCGGACTGGTGATCGATGCGGGTCATGATCGCTTCGAAGCCGGCCTCCCGCACCACGTCGAAGACCTGCTGGTCGTCGACGGCGACGACCACGCGGCCGACGTCCGCTTCCTCGGCGCGTTTCGCCACCTGGACGATCATTGGCAGGCCGCAAATGTCGGCGAGCGGCTTTCCGGGCAGGCGAGTCGAGGCCATGCGCGCCGGAATGAGCACGATGGCTTTACCTGAATTTTCGCGATTCATGATCTGGCCTTCAAAAACCCCGCTGAAAGTGTCAATAAGTCTCAGTTAGGGGCCGATAATCACTGTTGCAACGCAGAGCCAAAAGACATAGGTTCCGCGCGATTTCAAGATAGGCCGGGTTTTTGTTTGCGCCGGTGGCAAAGGGAGCGTTTGCAGATGAATTCATATGTGAACATGGGCGTGGGTGCCTTTCTGGGGACGGTCTTCGTTCTGATGTCCGTGTCCATTGCATCGGAAGGCATTTTCCACTCCGAGGCTCCCGAGAAGGAAGGCTTCGCGATCGTTGCCGAAGAGGGCACGTCTGAAGCCGGCGCCGGCGGCGCCGCAGAAGTCGAAGTCGATATCAAGCCGCTGCTTCTCAAGGCCGATGCTTCTGCCGGTGAAGCCGTGTTCAAGAAGTGCGCAAGCTGTCACACCGCCGACAAGGGCGGCGCAAACAAAGTCGGTCCGAACCTCTGGGGCCTCGTCAACCGTCCGATCGCCTCGCATGAAGGCTTCAGCTATTCGGCCGGCATGAAGACCTTCTCCGAGGGCAGCAAGGTCGTCTGGGATTACGACCACCTGAGCTTCTTCATCGAAGCGCCGAAGAAGCACGTTCCGGGCACCGCCATGGGCTTTGCCGGCGTCAAGAAGCCGGACGAGCGCGCCAACCTGATCGCGTGGCTGCGCGAGCAGGCCGATTCTCCGGCTCCGCTGCCGGATGCGGCTGGCGGCGCTGCCGAAGCGGCACCGGCTGCTGGCGCCGAAGGCGCAAAGCCGGCAGAGGCTCCGGCAACCGAAACCAAGCCGGCTGAGGGCCAGGCCGCTCCGGCGACGGAATCCAAGCCTGCCGAAGGCCAGCCGGCACCGGCGCAATAAGCTTAGCGGTTGGAAACAACCCATTAGAAAGGCCCGGCTCGCGCCGGGCCTTTTGCATTTGCGGGGCACGGTGACGCGACACATCCACGCGAATCGATAGACGGGATTTCGCTCCTCCCGAGGAAACACTTCCCGAAGTTCCGAAGCAGTCACACCAGCAGATAGGCCCAGACCGAAACGCTGACGACGCCGAGCGCGGTCGTCAATGTGATGGTCGAGGAGGCGAGTGCGTGGCCGACGTTGAAATGGTTGGCGATCAGCCAGGCGTTGACGCCGGTTGGAACGGCCGATGTCAGCACCAGCGCCGTCGTCCAGTTGTCGTTGAGGCCAAGCAGGTGGCAACTGGTGAACACGACCCCGGGCATGACGAGGAGCTTCAGCACACTCGTAAAGGAAGCAAGACCGAGATTGCCGGCAAGGCCGTATTTGTCTAGCGCCATGCCGATCGAGATCAGCGCTGCCGGCGCCGCCATCGAGGCAAGCTGATCGACGACAGTCTTCACAGGTCCGCCAAGCGGCTGGCCGACGAGATGAAACGCTGCGCCGCAAGCAAGCCCGATGACCAGCGGATTGCGCACCAGGTTGCGGCCGACGCCGGCGAGAAGATGCAACGGGCTTTGCCCTGGTTTGCCGCTTGCACGGCGCTCGGCACGCTCCATCAGCAGCGTGCCGGCGATCATCATGACCGGCAGATGGACGGACAGCAGGATCGAAATCGCCACTATTCCCTCCTCGCCGACGATGCGTGAAACCAACGGCAAGCCGATGAACACGGTGTTGGCGAAGGCCGAGGAGACGCCGGCAAGAACGCCCATGCGTGGGTCACGCCGGAAGATGAGCGTTGCAGCCAGATGCCCGGCCGCCCAGGTGACGGCAACGCCGGAAAAGTAGGCGACCCAGAGCGGCCAGGGCGAACCGTCCTTGAAATCCGCTTCGGCAATCGTGCGAAATAATAGAACGGGAACGGCAACACGAAAGACGAAGTCGCCGAGCGCTTCGCCGACAGCCGGTTTCAGATAGCCTGACCGAACCAACAGCCAGCCGGCAAGGATCAGGACGAAGATGGGCAGAACGTTCTGGAAGATGTCGGACATGCGCAGGCCTTGGGATGGGACTGCCAGCAATAACCGCGTTCACGCCAGGATCGCAAGCGCGGCGCGGCAGAGCACTTTCAAGGGAACCTTCGCAGACCGCAGGCGTTCGGGAAGAGCATGAGGAACATGCCATGCCGCCAGATAAGCCCATTTATGCCCATGGAGACGACGATCCGCATCTGACGGATGACGCGCTCGCCGACAAGGTGCTGCGCTTCATCCAGTATGCCGCCCTGGTCGACACGAGCCGCATCTCGGTGATGGCGCTTGGCGGGCTCGTCGTTCTTTCCGGTGAGGTCGCGAGCGAAACGGACGTCGCCTGCGCCGGGGATGCGGCGGCATCGGTGATCGGTGTTGCCAGCGTCGAGAACCGGCTGAACGCGAAGCCGGGCGACGCCGACCCGCATGCCTGAGCGGTGATCCGACGGGTTGCCGCGTCAAAAGCCGAATGATAGGACATGCGCCACTATTGATGTCGATATGGGCTTGGCATTGCCGTCAGCCTGCAGGAGCCGCAGATGAGGACCGACGAGTCAGCAACCAGGTAAGCCGCAACAACGGTTTGAAAAAGTTGTTGCGGCGTCTGTCGGCTCACACTCCCAAGATTTGATGAAGTGGCAGATCGCCGCCGAATGTTACCCATTTGCGCGGATGTTTCATCATGCCCGATCATAACTTGCCCACCTGGCCCTATACGCTGCCGGCGGCTCTGCTGCTGATGGCGCCTTTCGATATCCTGGCGTCGCTCGCCATGGACATCTATCTGCCTGTCGTGCCGGAAATGCCCGGCATTCTCGGCACGTCGCCGGCAATCGTCCAGCTGACGCTGAGCCTCTACATGCTCATGCTGGGCTTGGGACAGGTGCTCTTCGGCCCGCTCTCCGACCGGTTCGGCCGCCGTCCGGTGCTTCTCGGAGGCGCGACTTTGTTTGCACTGACGTCATTGCTGCTGGCGGTCACCACCTCAGCGCCGGCTTTCGTGGCACTCCGGCTTGCGCAGGCGGCGGGCGCCTCGGCGGCGCTGGTCGCGACCTTCGCGACGGTGCGGGACCTCTATGGCGCACGTCCGGAAGGCGTCACCATATACGGCCTCTTCAGCGCCATGCTGTCCTTCGTTCCGGCGCTCGGACCGATTGCCGGCGCGCTGATCTCAGGCGCTTTCGGCTGGCAGGCGATCTTCCTGACGCTCGGCGTGCTCGGTCTTACCGCGCTCGGCCAGGCGCTGCTGCGCTGGTCGGAAACCCGGCCAATCCCTTCCGGCAACGGGAAGCCCAGCTTTAAGCCCATTCTCAGGAACGGCGCGTTCTGGACCTATACGCTCGGCTTCACGCGTTCTTCGTGTTCTTCTCGACCGCGCCGCGCCTGCTCATCGATCGCGCCGGCTATTCGCAGTTCGGCTTCAGCCTCGCCTTCGCGACGGCGGCAGTGGTGATGATCCTGACCACGCGCTTCGCCAAGGGTTTCGTCGGCCGCTACGGGATGTCCGGCTGCCTCATGCGCGGCATGGCAGCGCTGATCCTTGGCGGGCTGTTGCTTGCCGCCGGCGAAGTCTTCACGACACCCTCCTTCGCAAGCTTCGTGCTGCCGATGTGGGTGATCGCCGTCGGCATTGTCATGAGCGCCTCGGTGACTGCGAACGGCGCGCTGAAGGCCTTTGACGCGATCGCCGGAACGGCGGTGGCGCTCTACTTCTGCATCCAGAGCCTGATCGTCGCCGTCGTCGGCACCGGCGCCGTGCTGTTTCTGAAGGGCGATACGGCCTGGCCGCTCGTCGGCTACTGCCTGGTGATGGCGACGGTCACGCTCCTGGCGCTGGCGCTCCTGAGCCGACGTGGAAGGCAATAGCTGCCATGTACCTCCCGGAGCGGTTGCCTGCTCCGGGAGGTATTCAGCCAACCGGTCCGGCGGCTGCCAGCAAGACGGCAAGATGCCTCTTGACCTCGCCCCTGGGGCAGGCCCCAGACTTGTCTCATGACCGATTCTTTTTTCCTCGCCGGCCGTTTCGGCGCTGCCACAAGACTGTCGCCGAAGGCGCTCCGGCTCTATGCCGAGCAGGGCCTGCTCGTGCCCGCCCACGTCGATCCGGTGACCGGCTACCGCTACTACGCCGCCGAGCAGGCGGGCCGCGCCCGCTTGATCGCAAGGCTGCGGCAATTGGGCCTGCCGATCGCCCGAATCGCCCGCCTGATCGAGCTTCAGCCCGAAGTGCGCCTCGCCGAACTTCGCGCCTGGCTGGAGGTACAGACCAAACGGCTCGAGGAGCAGAGCGAGCTGGTGCAGGCGATCTTCCGGCAATCGTCCGGCGGCGATGATCCGCTGATCAAAGCCGTCCGCGTCCGCGACACTGCCCCTTCGAAGATCGTCTATCGGCAGGGTCATGTGACGGTCGATGCGCTCGACGCTTTCACGGAAAGCGCCGAAGCGGCGATCCGCAGCTACCTGGCACTATGCGGCAAGGACGACGATGGGCCGATGACGCTGCATTTCCACGAGCCCGTGAACCATGATGGCAAGGGCCTCGTCGAGGTCGCGATCGGCTACACCGGCAGCCTCGAACCGTCAGGTGATCTGCGCATGCGACTTCAGCCGGCTGGGCGCGAAGCATTCCTGCCGGTGTCCGAGACGTTCGAGACCTTTCCGGCGGTGCTGCGTGTCTACGACGCGATCGAGGCCTGGTTCGAGCACAGCAACGATCTCAATTGTTTCGGCAGCCCCTACGAAATCTACCCCGGCAGCGGCGACGCCCGTTTCGATGTCGCCTATCCCATCGTGCCTTAACAAGCCTCCCTTCACATCCCCCCTCAATCGCTCAAGGGTTCCATCCGATGCAGCACGTTCCCTATGTGGGCTCCGGCCCCTATTGCTACGCCAGTTCCTTCGCCATGATGTTCGGCGAGGCGGCGCCCTCGCCCGCCGTCATCGAATTTGCCACAAGCAGCCCGTTCGGAATGCAGCTCATCGGCGGCTCGCTGCCGTTCTTCGACCCCTATGGCTGGGACCCGGAAGCCGGGTTCGACGGCGCGCTTGCTGCGCTCGGCTGGACCTCGGAAGTCAGCAAGGGTGACGATGCCGAGGACGCGCTTTCTCGCCTCCGGTCGACGCTCAAGGATGGCCCGGTCTGGGTCGGCCCGGTGGAAATGGGACATCTCCGCCATCAGCCCGGCATGACCGGGCCGATCGAGGCCGACCACTATGTCGTAGTCCTCGCGCTCGACGAGGAGCGGGTGCTGATGCACGATCCGCAGGGCTACCCCTACGCCTCGCTGCCGATCAGTGATTTCATGGCGGCCTGGAGCGCGAAGACGCTCACCTACGGCGATTCTTTCACGATGCGGTCGGGCTTTTCGCGGGTGGCGGAGGTCTCGGAGGTGGACGGGATCCGGGCCTCGATCCCGGCCGCGATCCACTGGCTGTCGATGGTTACGGATCGAGCGATGCCGCCTAGGAGCCTCGGCAATGCCGAGGCCGCCGAAGCGCTGGCGGCGCGCATCGAGGAACGCTGTGACAAGGGCTTGCGGGCGCACCTGATCCATTTCGCCGTTCGCGTCGGCGCCCGCCGTGCGGCTGACGCCGAAACCTGCCTCGAGCGCGCCGGCTTTGCCAAGTCCGCCGCCGTTGCCGGCGAACAGGCGCGACTCATCGGCGCGCTGCAATATCCGTTGGTCTTGCGCAGAGATGCGGAAGCGGCGGAAGCCCTGCGGCGGCTGGCTCCGACCTACGATCGGCTGCTCTCCGCCCTGCGAGGCGGAGACTGATTCCAGCAACACGCAACTCCGGACGGAAAACCGCTTCGCACTTTTCCTGGAATTGCTTCACTTGGCACGGGCGCAATTCCGGACGGAAAACCGCTTCGCACTTTTCCTGGAATTGCTTTAGGCAATGAGCTCGGAGAAGCTCTTCGGCCGCTCCGACTTGGCGTCGCGTACGGTTGCGTAGTGAAGTCCGACGACACCGTTGTCGTAGTGTTCGCTGCCGATCAGCTGCAGTTCGTTCTTATCCCTCAGCCGGGCGAACCACGGTTCACCCGGCGAGACGACGGGATAGACGAAGAAGTGGTAGCGATCGACCAGCCCAAGGCCGATCACCGTCTGCGCCAGGCTGGCGCCACCCGAGAGATGGATATCGCCGCCGGGCTCAGCCTTCAGCTCCATCAGGTAGCGCGAAAGTGCGGCGTCGTCGGCAGCCACGACCTGTTCGGCATTGTGCCAGGGGCTGATTGCCTGCTCACCGGTGCGGGAGAACACAATCTTGCGGGAGTCGTGCATGCGTTTGGCCATCACGCGATTGGTCTCGCCGTTGACCTCATCGTTCAGCGCGCCGGGCCAATAGCCGACCATCTCCTCGTAGGTGGTGCGCCCGACGAGTACCGTGTCGTAGCCGGCATAGAGGCGGTCGATCGCCCGGTACTGCTCATCGACCACCGTGCCCATCCAGGCAAGCGGATCGTCGAGGCGGCCATCGAGCGTCGTCATCATCTGCAGGACGATGTTGCGCATGTCTTCGCCTCCTTAATGGGTTTGCTCGACGAGCCGGGCCAGTTGCTCCGCCACCGTTCCCCAGCCGTCGTGGAAACCCATCTCCTCGTGCATCTTCCGGTCCGCGCCGTTGCGGTGCATCACGTGGGCGGCGTACTCAGTGCCGGCCGGATGGTCGCTGAGCGTGATGATTGCCGTCATGAAGGCGTTCTCGGCCGGCCGCCAGCCGGCAACGAGCGTATCGGTGAAGACGATGCGCGAGAGTTCGTCGACCGCGAGGAAGCAGGCATTGATATGCGGCACGAACTCGCCGCCGCCTTCGCTGATCCGGGTCACGAAGCCGCCGCCCGGCTTCAGGTCCATATCGATCACCTTGCATATTGCCGGCGCCGGGACCCACCATTGCTCAAGCCGGGTCCGATCGCTCCAGGCGCGCCAGACGGTCGCGCGCGGCGCCTTGATGATGCGTGCCATCGTCAGGTCGAGTTCGGGATCTGGAGAGCGGATCATGTCATTCCTCCTCGTGTTCAGTGACGAATTTTTCCAGCCGGTCGGCACGGCCTTCCCAGAGCGCGCGCTGCGCCGAAAGCCAGGTCTCGACCACGGCGAATTGCGCCTTCTCGATGGCGCAGGTCCGCACCCGGCCCTGCTTGTGCGTGCGGATCAGGCCGCTGCCTTCCAGGAAGTGGATGTGCTTCATGAAGGACGGCAGGGCCATGTCGAAGGGTCTGGCGAGATCGCTGATGCTCGCCGGGCCGCCGCCGAGCCGCGAAAGCACGGCGCGCCGGGTGGGATCGGCGAGCGCCTGAAAGATCACGTCCAATCGGCCTGAATACTGTTCCATAAGGCTAAGTATCATGACCAAACACTTAGCGCAACAGCTAACTATTGAAGTCCTCCCCGACAGGCTCGAGCCACTTTGTCTCACGGCGCCGTGCCGTCGACCGCAGGTCGAGAGCCGAGACCATTTCCCCATTTCCCGCTGATATGTTTTACTTGCTGCACTTTGCGGGATCGACAAAGGTCAGGGGCCAAAGCTCGAATGATGCGCTTTCTTGTGTTCGCGGTCGCCGCGCTCATCGCATTCGACGGGAATGCAGCAGAGCAGAATTTCCCCGCCGATGGCGGTCTGATTTATTTCAACATGCCGACCGGCAACATCGGTTGCCAATACACGCCAGCCGGTGGCTCCGATGTTTATGTCCCGGAGGACGGCGGCCCGGAACTTGGCTGTGACCGCATCGAACCGACCTATCAGAGGTTCATTCTGGGAAAGGCGGGCAAGGCCCGACGATTCCAGAACGCGGGCGATACAGCATGCTGCGACGGCTCCCATATCCTGAGCTACGGCAACAGCTGGAAGAAGGGGCCGTTTAGCTGTCGGTCCAGCAAGACCGGGCTCAGCTGCGAGCGCAGTGACGGCCACGGTTTTTAC
Organism: Ensifer sp. 22460; assembly: GCF_052044935.1. Taxonomy (NCBI): domain Bacteria; kingdom Pseudomonadati; phylum Pseudomonadota; class Alphaproteobacteria; order Hyphomicrobiales; family Rhizobiaceae; genus Ensifer; species Ensifer sp. 22460. Next base: position 36,592 of record NZ_JBQENZ010000010.1, on the reverse strand, counting down.
ATCAGTCGATCGAAGACCGACGTCTATTAGAGCGGCAGCAGGAAAGGTGCATACGGTTTGCCGCGCGCCCTGACTTCTGGTTGATGGCCAGAGCGGGTTTGGTCGCAATCCTGTCGCGTTAGCGCTGACGAGGCCAGCAAGGGGTCGCCGCAGCACGCGGTAGCTCGATCCGGCAGAAGATCAGCGCTCGCCTATCTCCTGCAGAAAAGTCTCCAGGACGCTGCGGCTCTGCGCCAGCTTTTCCGTCTTCTCTTCGACAAGCCGGATCTGCTCGTGCAGGGTGACGCGCAGTTCGTCGCAGGGCTCAAAGATCGGACCTTCTCCGCGAACGCACGGCAGGAACTGCAGGATCGTCGGAAGGGTCATGCCGCCGGCGCCCAGGAGTTTGATGCGCTCGACGGTTCTCACCTCCGCCAGATCATAGTCGCGATAGCCGCTTTCGGTGCGTCCAGGCTTCAACAGCCCTTCGGCTTCATAGTAGCGCAGCATCCGAATGCTGACGCCGGTGCGTTTCGACAGCTCGCCTATTTTCATTCCGGTCCCTTCGCCTCGCCCTTGACTCTGACAGCGCTGTCAGACCTTAGACCTATTGGCTCCTTCATGTGAACACACCCAGGAGCAAGACCATGCCGAACGAAACAAGCCTCTATCCCGCAGCGCTCAACGGCCGCCCGGCCAGCGCTGCCGATCTGATCCCCTTGGCTTTTGCCGGCTTCGCCCACTTCACCGCAATTCAGGTCAGGGACTGCAAGATCAGAGGTCTGGACCTGCATCTGAAGCGCCTCAGCAACGCCTCTCTCTCCTTCTTCGGCCGCGCGCTGCCCGACGAAGAGTTGCGCGCCCACATCAAACAGGCAATCGACGCAGGTCCGGCGGACCAGTCGCTGACGGTCACGATCTTTTCGCCGGACGGCGAGTTTACCGCCGACAGCATTCAGGGAGACCTCGCCGTTCTCGTGCGCAGCGGCCCACCCTCCAATGGCCCGAAGGGTCCGCTGCGGCTTGCCGTCATCGAGCACGAGCGACCACACCCCACGATCAAGCACGTCGGCGAATCCGGCAAGACCTATTACCTGCATCAGGCGATCAGGGCGGGTTTCGACGACGCCGCCTTCATGGACCGGCATGGTCGCCTCAGCGAAGCCAGCATCTGGAACCTCGTCTTCTGGGACGGCGAGGCGGTCATCTGGCCCAGGGCCGACATGCTGACCGGCACGATGATGGGTACGATCCAGCGACAACTCGAACGCCTGGCCGTGCCGCAGCGCCGGGAGGAAATTACCCTTAGCCGGCTCAAGGATCTCTCCGGTGCGGCCGTCATGAATTCATGGACGCCAGGCATTGCCGTCAGCGCCATCGGTTCGACGGCAATCCCGGAAGCAAAGGCGTTTCTGGATCTGCTGCACCGTGCGCATGCCGCAGAGCCGGCCGAGTCAGTTTAGGGCAGTTGAGTTTGGCCGAGGCGGACAAACCATGCTGCCGCGGCCTGCCTCAGCGCTTGCGAGCAACGATATAGGGACGGTTGTCGTTGCCTTTGGTCGCGTGGTTTTCGATGTCCAGAATGTCGAAGCCGGCAGCCGTTATCTCCTGGCTCAGCTCGATCAAGCCGAAGGTTCCTGCATAGGGTGCCTTTCCGAACGCGCGCATCGCCGGCAACAGCGCCAAACGGATCAGGGGGCTCATCTCCCCGACGCAGGGCGTCTTGGAGATGAACAGCCCGCTCGATGCGAGCAGGGCATGGATGCTGCCGAGCGTGCCCGAAAGGTCGCGCACCAGATGCAGATAGTTGAAGGCCAGGACCGCATCGTATTGCACGCGCTCGGCGGCCAGCGCTTCGGCCGTTGCGGCGCGGAAGACGAGGTTCGGCACCAGGTCGACGGCGTATCTCTCGCTGGCAATTGCGATCATCTCGCTGGAAAAATCGGTCGCAAGATAGTCCCGGACATCGCCTGCGAGCCGAAACGCCGTTGTCCCCGTGCCGCAACCGAGTTCCAGCACGCCGTCATCGGGCAGAAGCAGAGAGCGGGTACGGTCGAGCGTGCGCTCATATCCGGCCGGGTCCGCGATCGCCCCCTTGGCGTATCGCTGCGACGTCCGGTCCCAGAAACGCGCGTCACTCGCCGTCTTCATGCTGCCTGCTCCCCAGATCGCGACCAGATCTCCTCGGCACGGTCGAGGCCGGAGCCACGCCGGTCAAGGGATTCCGGCTACCGCGCAATCGTCAACAAATGGCGGAGATCGGACGGTCAATCAGCGAAGGCCCCTTCGCGCTAGGCCAGACGAACCCAATCGACGGTTTCAAGCACATAGGGCGCGAAGAGAAAGTCGCGGATCGCAGCGATCTCGTCCTCGCGCCAATCGAGAAGAACGAAATGCGCAGGCATCTCCATGGGCCCGGCGCTGTCGAAAACCAGCATGACCGGACGCCCCTCGATCGCACCGAGCGCGAACCGCCACCTCGTCTCCTCGGCATAGCGGGTGAAGTAGCGGCCAATGCCCTCACGGCCCTCCAGCCTCAGCCTGTTGACGAGCTCGAGCTTGACGTCTTCGGCCAGCATGGCGCGGATCGCATCGAAATCGCCCCCCTGAAACAGGCGCACATAGGTCGCCATCTTCTGCCGGTTGGCATCGGACATCAGCGGCAGCCGCATATCGTCCGGGCGATCCGCCAGTTGCCGGAGCGACGCGCGTCCGCGCTGGAGCGCCGACTTGGCAGCCGCCGGCGTGCAGTCGGCAATATCCGCGATTTCTTCGACCGAATGTCCGAGCACATCCTTGAGAATCACGGCGCAGCGCTGAAGTTCAGGCAGCTGCAGGAAGATGTGAAAGCCGACCGCAACGATGTCCGCTTCGGGCAGCGGTGCGTCCTCCAGATCATCGCGCAGCGGAACGACCCTGTGCCGGGACCGCCGGCGCAGGAAATCGAGGCTGGTATTGTGGGCGATGCGAAGCAACCAGCCCTCGAGATTGTCCACGACCACACCGTCCGCCCGCGCCTGCAGGGCCTTGATCAAGGTATCCTGCAGCACGTCCTCGCCGTCCACGGCCGAGCCGGTCATGCGCGCGCAATAGCGATGCAGCCGCGGCCTGAACTCGCGCAGGCGATCCTCGAAATCTTCCACGTTCATGTATCGAGCTCCATGGGCGCATTTCCAGGCGTCAGCCCATCGGCGACGACGGCACGATAACGCGGGTCCAAAGAAATGTCCGCCGCCTTCCGGCCACTGTCGGCGGGCGTCGGCGGCGGATCGACATCACCTGTTATCGCTGAACACGGCCTCGCCCAGGATCGACTCAAGGCTTGCCAATTCCAGGATCTGCGGGAAGTAGGCCTTCATCCGGGGATCGGCCCGCATCGCCTCAATGGCCGCCGGCGTCTCCCATTCCGAATAGATGATGACGCTGGCGCCGTCCTTGGCGGCGATCAGCCGGCTTGTGTGCCAACCGCCGAGCGTGCTGATCACGGTTTCGATGTTGCGCTTCAGGAGCGCAATCAATTGCGCCTGCTTGCCGGGTTCGACCTTCAGCAGATTGACGAGTGTGACAGGTTCGGTGGTCATCAGCGTGTCTCCTTTGCTACGGACACAGCAAAGACGAACCGGAGAGGCGAAACGGATCGCGCCGAAGAAGATTTTTTGCGGGTTGGCGCCAAGCGGGTTGGCAACGTCTTGATATTGATCGCTGTGGCAAGGGAGAGAAATGGCGGACAGAGAGGGATTCGAACCCTCGATACGCTTTCACGTATACACGCGTTCCAGGCGTGCGCCTTCAACCACTCGGCCACCTGTCCATCCGTCAGCAGCCGATGGTCAATCCGGCTGGATGGGAAGGGCGGGGCCCTTCGGTGTCGACCGGTGTAAACCGGCGGACGCGCGTCTATATACCGATGATTTGCTTGGGATCAACTGCTTTCTGACAGATTGTTGACATCTTGTGAAACGAGCGGCCCGTCGTCCCCATTGTGCATACCAGGCGGCACGCTTATCTCTTGCGCCGGGACGAGTGTCACGTCCCGGCAGCGTCCAGATGCCAGCTCGGCTCTGCTGCGATCCCCGCATAATTTCGCCACTGGGCCTTGTCCGAGACCCCTGCGATCGAAGAAGATGCCGCCGGGGCGTTGCGCTTGACCATGACATGACGCGACCAGTGACATGAAGGGATAATTGGACCGATGCGGTTTCTACTAAGGCTGGCGAGCGCCGTCGTGTTGTTTGCCGCCGTGCTTGCCGGCGCCGTCGACGCGATTCAGTCGGTCGCCGCATCGGAACTGGTGATGACCTCGCTTGGCGACGACCTGGAGGCGCTGGGCGCCGACACGGCGAGCTGGATCCAGTTTGCGCAGCGTTCCGATACGGCGCAGACGATCTGGCATTCGGTGCTGCATTGGCTGCTGATGCAGCCGGCCTTCGCCGTGCTGGCGCTGCTCGCGCTCGTTCTGTGGATGGTCGGTTACAAGAAGCGGCCGGCCGCGGGCCGCTTCGCCGCCTGATTTTTAGCGGAGCCCGTCTCTGCACCGACGAGGAGTATGCTGATGTTCCTGATCGACATGTTCAACAAGAAGACGATCATGCCCGATGCGCAGACAGCGCTGCCGGGTCGCGACGAGGCGATCCCGACGGCCGAGACGCATTTCGTCTCCGGGCGGCCGCTGAATGGCCCCTACCCCGACGGCACGAAGCAGGTCCTGCTTGGCATGGGCTGCTTCTGGGGCGCCGAACGGCTGCTCTGGAAGATCCCCGGTGTCTACGTGACGGCTGTCGGTTACGCTGGCGGGCTGACACGGAACCCGACCTATCAGGAGACGACCACCGGGCTCACAGGCCATGCCGAGGTGGTGCTGGTCGTCTATGATCCAGAGACGGTTCCGCTTGCGACCCTGCTCAAGACTTTCTTCGAGGAGCACGACCCGACCCAGGGCATGCGCCAGGGCAACGATATCGGCACCACCTACCGCTCGGCAATCTACACCTATGACGACGAGCAGCTGGCGGAGGCCAAGGCCGCGCGCACCACTTTCCAGGCGGCGCTGAAGTATTCCAACCATGGCGGCAGGATCACCACCGAGATCGGCGAGGCCGGCCCATTCTACTTCGCCGAGGACTATCACCAGCAATATCTGGCGAAGAACCCAAACGGCTATTGCGGCCTGCGCGGCACCGGGGTGAGTTGCCCGATCGGGTACTAGAGCGCCGTGCGTTCGACTGAACGCACAAAGGACGCCCTAGCACTTTGATTCTAGAGCATCTTTCCGCCTCCGGCGGTTCCACTCGAGAGCGGGATGCTCTAGACAGGCCGATGTGCTTGGCCTCAATCGACCCAAACCTTCACCATGATCGTTTCGTGTAAACAAACGCGGGATGCAGGCGGTAAGCCGCACACACTTTTCCTCATCCCGCTCCGACACCGGGGGGCCGCTTTGGGCCTCTCGAAAGCAAGCGCGATAGCCACAACCCAGAGGTCGCGCCGGATGGGCGCGCACACTTGCCGGCGATCTCAAAAGCGCAACAGAACCGGTGCCTTACGGGTACCGGCATCTGTGGGTTCAATTTTTACCATCTGAAAAATTTTGAGTGTTTTTTTGCCGTGACCGTGCAAGGATGCGCCACCCTAGCCCCAAGGAGAAGGGGGTGGGTTCCGCAGACAGGTTCCGTCAGGGAGCCGGCGGGAGGACCCAATAAGATCAATAGCGACAACAGGGCTGCACGATGAAAAAAACCATTCTCGGTCTCTTTGCCTTTTCGATGATGTCCGCGACGGCACTGGCCGCCGACATCAAGCCAGCGATCATCTACGATCTCGGCGGCAAGTTCGACAAATCCTTCAACGAGGCTGCCTTTAACGGCGCCGAAAAGTTCAAGACGGAATCGGGCGTCGAATACCGCGAGTTCGAAATCGCCAACGATGCCCAGCGCGAACAGGCGCTGCGCCGCTTTGCGAGCGACGGCAACAGCCCGATCGTCATGGCTGGCTTCAACTGGGCGGCTTCGCTCGAGAAGATCGCGCCGGAATATCCTGATATCAAGTTTGCGATCATCGACATGGTCGTCGAGAAGCCGAACGTCAAGTCGGTCGTCTTCAAGGAACAGGAAGGCTCCTACCTCGTCGGCGTTCTCGCCGGCCTCGCTTCGAAGTCGAAGACCGTCAGCTTCATCGGCGGCATGGACGTTCCGCTGATCCACAAGTTCGCCTGTGGCTACGTTGGCGGCGCCAAGTCGACCGGCGCTGACGTCAAGGTTCTGGAAGCCTACACCGGCACGACGCCGGACGCCTGGAACGACCCGGTCAAGGGCGGCGAAATCGCCAAGTCGCAGATCGACCAGGGCTCGGACGTCGTCTACCACGCAGCCGGCGGCACCGGCGTCGGCGTTCTGCAGGCAGCAGCAGATGCCGGCAAGCTCGGCATCGGCGTCGACTCCAACCAGAACGGCCTGCAGCCGGGCAAGGTCCTGACCTCGATGCTGAAGCGCGTCGACGTCGCCGTCTACGAAGCCTTCACGGCGGCCAAGAACGACAAGTTCGAGTTCGGCATTTCCAACCTCGGCCTCAAGGAAGATGGCGTCGGCTATGCGCTCGACGACAACAACAAGGCGCTGATCACGCCTGAGATGCTCGATGCAGTGGAAAAGGTGAAAGCCGAAATCATTGCCGGCAAGGTCGAAGTTCACGACTACATGAGCGACGAATCCTGCCCCTACTAAGAGCAGCACTTATGTAAATAGAAAGGCCGCCGGTTCGTTGGACCGGCGGCCTTTTTATTCCCGTTTGCCGTGGCGCTCGATCAGTAGTGCGGCGGCCGGGTGATCGCCGGCGCATCGAGCGATTGCTCCTCGAGCGACAGGAAACGCTCGGTCAGCCGGTCGAGCTTGGCGCGCGTCTGCTCCACCACCTTCCATTGCTCGGCGAGCTGGTCGGAAAGTTCCTCGATGGTCTTGGCCTGATGGGCCACCGTTTCCTCGAGGTGGGTGATCCGTTCGTCCGTCTTGTTCATGTCCGCCAACTCCGTCCTGCCACGCGCCGGCGCGCCCGCGCAGCACAATGGGATCTTGCCGGCAGATTGGCCATAGCCGGCATCATGTCAAGCAAGAGCCTCTCAGGCCTTCGCCGCCGCACCGCCCGACAGCGAAAATCCGGGATCCTTTGCCGAAAGCCGCTTGTGCAGATGCACCATCAGACCGGCGGCAAAGAGCGGCGTCAAAAGGTTGACGAAGGGCACCGCCAGAAAGGCCGCGAGCAGAAGGCCGGCGAGAAACACGGTGGAGCGGTGCTTCTCGCGGAAGAGCCGCGCCTCCGCCGGTGCACGATAGCGCATTGCCGCGAACTCGAAGAATTCGCGCCCGAGCAGATAGCCGTTGACCAGAAAGAAGGCGACGAGATTGACGCCCGGAACGAGCAGCAGGAAGAGCGCCAGCAGGTTGCCGAGGATGACAACGCCGAGAAACTTCAGCGATCCGGCGATCGCCTCGCCAAGCGGCAGCGGCCGGCCCTGCGGCTCGCTCGGATAGTCCCGCTTCTCGATCACCTCGGCAACATCGTCGAGGAAGAAGCCGGCGATCAGAGCGGTGACGGGGGCCAGAAGCAAAGCCAAGGCGAGCGCCAGCCCGAAGCTCGCGAAGATGCCGACGACGAAGGTCAGCCAACCGGCCCAGACGGGCGTGCCCGGCATCAGCGTATCGATCCACGGCAGCGCCAGCCAGATAAACACTTCGCGCACCGCAAACCAGAGCGCGACGAGCGCCAGTATCGTCAGGCCCAGCACCTTCCAGAAAACCGATCGGGTCTCGGGCGCAAGGAGATTGGCAAGCGAAAGTCGCGCCGCGTCCAAGATCATCTTCGCTCTCCAGTATGGCCCAAGGTTCGATGATGCATGTAGGCAGAGGCACCACCGGCGACAAGACACGCGCGGCGGAAGCCAGTCTTTATGCAAGATTCACGCGCCTCTTCTAAGGGAAGCATGGAAAACGCCAAGGGCGGCGATATTGTAGACGTAGCGGACAGCAGCAGCAGGCAAGAACAGCATTCCGCGGAGGATGACATGACAGAACAAAAGACACTCGCCAGCCTTTCCGTGCTGGTGCAGAGCGGCAAGCTGGACCCCGTGGACCTCGCCAAGCAAACCTATGCGGCGATCGACGCACACGGCGACTATGCCATCTTCGTCGAACTGACACCTGAGCGCGCGACGCGGGATGCCGAGGCCGCCTCGAAACGCCTCAGGGCGGGACGCTCGCTCGGCCTGCTCGACGGCCTGCCGGTCGCGTGGAAGGACCTCTTCGATGTGGCCGGCAGCGTCACGACCGCCGGCTCGAAGGTGCTGCAGACGCACGCCCCGGCCAGGAGCGACGCTCCGGTCGTTGCCGCCGTTGCCGCAGCCGGCATGGTCAGCGTCGGCCGCACCAATATGAGCGAGTTCGCCTTTTCGGGCCTTGGTATCAACCCGCATTACGGCACGCCGAGGAACCCCGCGGCCACCGACGTCGAACGCATTCCCGGCGGCTCGTCGTCAGGCTCGGCGGTCGCGGTCGCGGCCGGCCTGGTGCCGGCGGCGATCGGCACCGATACCGGTGGCTCCGTCCGCATCCCCGCGGCGATGACCGGCATTGTCGGTTACAAAGCAACACGCGGCCGCTACACGATGAAGGGCGTCTTTCCGCTGGCTGAAAGCCTGGATTCGCTTGGGCCCCTTTGCCACACGGTGCAGGACGCCGTGTGGGTGGACGCTGCCATGCACGGGCTGACGGCCCCGACGGTGCGCCGCGCCGACCTCTCCGGCGTCGCGCTGGTGATCCCGGAAACGGTGGTCTTCGACGATGCGGAGACGGAAGTCGTCGAGGCGTTCGAGGATGCCATCAAGCGGCTTGAAAAAGCCGGCGTTGCCGTCAGCCGCCGCGCCTTCCCGACCTTCTCGGCGGTCTTCGGGCTGATGGCCCGCCACGGCGCCCTGGTGACGGCCGAGGCCTATGCGCTTCATCGCGAGCGGCTGGCCGGGCACGAGGCCAATGAGATCGATCCCCGTGTCGTTGCCCGCACCAGGCTCGGCGAGAAGATCACCATGCCCGACTACATTGCCCTGCTCGACGCGCGCGACCAACTGATCCATGAGACGGTCGACAGCCTGAAGCCGAACGAGCTCATCGCCCACCCGACCCTGCCGCATGTAGCGCCGCCGATCGCGCCGCTGATCGAGGACGACGAGCTGTTCTTCAAGACCAACGCCAAGACGCTCCGCAACACGTCGATCGGCAACTTCCTGGATTTCTGCGGCATCTCCATTCCGTGCGGTACCGGTGCGGCGGAAATGCCCGTCGGCTTCCAGCTTGCAACGCCGCATCACCAGGACGATCGGCTGCTCTCCGTCGCGCTCTCGGCCGAAGCAATTATTCGGGGCGAAGCATGATCGTCTGCTTCGACATCGGCGGCTCGGCGATCAAGGGCGCGATCGTGCATTCGCGCGACCGGATCTTTCCGCTACCGCGACGGACGACGCCGCTCAGCAACTTCCGCCAGTTCGTTGAGGTGCTCGAATCGGTCCTGGACGAAGCGGGCGGACACCCGGATTGCGTGGCGATCTCGATCACCGGCGTCATCGATCCTGAGACGCGGCGGATCAAATGCGCCAACATCCCCTGTATCGACGGGCGCGAACTGGTCGCCGAACTCGAGGCGGCGCTGCACCTGCCGGTGAAGATCGCCAATGACGCCGACTGTTTTGCACTGGCCGAGGCCGGCGCGGGTGCGGGACGCGGCCATCGCATTGTCTTCGGCGCCATTCTCGGCACCGGGGTCGGCGGCGGCCTGGTGATCGACGGCCGGCTGATCAATGCCGATGGCGGCTTTGCCGGCGAATGGGGGCACGGCCCGGCGATCGCGGCCGAGGCCGGTAACCCGCCGATCACCATTCCCGCCTATGACTGCGGCTGCGGCCTGAAGCGCTGCGTCGATACCGTTGGCGGCGCGCGCGGGTTGGAGCGGCTGCACCAGACCGCCCATGGCAAGACGCTTTCAAGCCATGAGATCATCGAGGCCTGGAAGGCTGGGGATGCAGAGGCAAAGCGCACGGTCGATCTGCTCGTCGATCTCGTGAGTTCGCCTTTGGCACTCGTCATCAACATCACCGGCGCGACGATCGTGCCTGTCGGCGGGGGACTCTCCAATTCCGAGGAACTACTCGCCGAAATCGACAGGACAGTGCGTAGCCGGATTCTCCGGCAGTTCGACCGGCCGCTGGTGGTGCGTGGTGAATGCCGGGTCGAGCCCGGATTGATCGGCGCGGCGCTGCTTGGCCTCGGCGAGGAGAAGATATGAGCGACATCAAACTCGAAGTCTGCGTCGACGATGCGGACGGGCTTTATGCGGCGATCGAAGGCGGCGCCGACCGGATCGAGCTCTGCGCCGCCCTGTCCGTCGGTGGCCTGACGCCCAACCCCGGATTGATGGCGCTGGCCGGTCCGCCGCCGGTGCCCGTTTACGCAATGATCCGCCCGCGCCCGGGCGACTTCGTGTTTTCAGCCGCGGACCTCGACGTCATGCGTCGCGATATCGACGCGGCACGGGATGCGGGCCTGGCGGGCGTCGTGCTCGGCGCCTCGCTTGCCGACGGGCGCCTCGATACGTCGATGCTGATCAAGCTCACAGGCCATGCGGCCGGACTCAGGATGACGCTGCACCGCGTCTTCGACCTGGTTCCGGATTTCACCGAGGCGATGGAGGTGGCGGTCGAGCTCGGCTTCGAACGCATCCTGACCTCGGGCGGTGCCAGGAGCGCACCGCAGGCGATCGATCGATTGGCCGAAATTGTCGATCTCGCCAAGGGCAGGCTGTCGATCATGCCGGGGTCCGGCGTCACCCTCGATACGGTCGATGCCCTTCTCGACCGGGTGACCGTCAGCGAAGTGCACTCCTCCTGCTCCGTTCGTGAGCCGGCTCAGGATCCGCGATTGGTCGAAATGGGCTTCGTTTCGGCCGACCGGCGCCGCACCGATGCGGAAACGGTCCGGGCGATGAAGGCGAGACTTTCAGCGCGCTGAGACACCGTTGCCCGAAATGAAAAGCCCCGGACAACGTTTGCGCTGTCCGGGGCTTTTGCTTGATGCGTTATGATCAGGCTGCGTAGACCTGCGTGCCGCCGATCCAGGTAGAGCTCATGCCGAGCTCCGGCGTCAAAAGCACGAAATCCGCATCGGCGCCGGGCTTCAGCCGTCCCTTGTGGGTGGCGAGACCCATGGCATCGGCCGGATAGGCGGAGGCCATCCGCAAGGCTTCTTCCACCGGCAGGCCGAGCTTGTCGTGCACGAAACGGACCGACGACAGCATGTCGATGTCGGCGCCGGCGAGCGTACCGTCGGCAAGCGTCAGGCGACCGCCTTCGCGCAGGATCTCGCGGCCGTTCAGCTGGAAGCTGGTCATGTCCGTGCCGATCGGCGACATCGCGTCGGTCACCAGGAAGATCTGGCCCGGGCCGACTTTTGCGCGCAGCGCCACGCCCATCGAGGCCGGCTCGACATGGTAGCCGTCGGCAATCAGGCCCGCATGCAAGGTGCCGGTGGCAAGTGCCGCGCCGACCACGCCAGGCTCGCGATGGCCAAGGCCGCTCATGGCGTTGAAAAGATGGGTCACCGTCCTTGCGCCCGCCTTGGCATAGGCGACGGCAGTTTCGTAACCGACATCGGTGTGGCCGAGGCTGACGACGGCGCCGGCTTCGGCCAGCGCCCGCACCTGTTCCCGGGTGGCGTTTTCCGGGGCGACGGTCACCATCAGCACGCCGAGCGCCTTGGCGCAATCGAGCATTTCGGCGAGATCGGCATCGTCCATCGGGCGGATCAGCTTCGGATCATGGGCGCCCTTGCGTGCGACCGAGAGATGCGGACCTTCGAGATGCAGCCCGAGGAAACCCGGCACGCCAGCGGCCTTGGCGTCGAGACCCGCCTTGATGGTGGCGCTTCTGATTTCGCGTGTGTCGGTGATCAGCGTCGGCAGCAGTGCGGTGGTGCCGAACTTGGCATGCGCCGAACAGATCTGCCGGATACCCTCGACGGACGGTTCTTCGTTCAGAAGCGCACCACCGCCGCCGTTGACCTGCAGGTCGATGAAGCCCGGCACGAGCAGCATGCCATGCGCATCGATTTTTTTGGCATCGGCGGGGACGTCCGCCACTGCCACGATCGCCTTGACGCGGCCGGCCTCGATCACGAGAGCACAGCCGTCATGCCATTCGACGCCGTCGAACAGGCGGGCGCCGGTGATTGCTTTCCTCTCGCTCATCTCGTCTCCGTTACCTTCTTGAGGCTCGCCGGTGCGTCGGGGTTGAGACCGCGCGAGCGCGACCAGGCTTCGACGAAGCCATAGAACGGCAGGATCAAGGTCAGCGCGTCGGTGATCGGGTGGCCCGTCTCGACGAACGGCAGGCGCTTGGCCTTGCCGGCAAGGCTCGATGTAACATGAACCACTGCGCCCTTTTCGGCCATACCGTCGGCAATGCCGGCGACCGAAGTTTCGGCTGCATCACGGGCCGCAAGCGTCAGCACCGGGAACTTGGCGCCGACGAGCGCCACCGGCCCGTGCAGAACTTCGGCCGCGGAATAGGCTTCCGCATGCATGCCGGAGGTTTCCTTGAACTTCAGCGCCGCCTCGCTGGCGATCGCAAGCGCCGGGCCACGGCCGAGCACATAGAGCGATTCCGCCTCGCCGAGATCGTCGGCAAAGGCCTGCCAGTCGAGCTTGACGGCCTTCGCAAACTGGTTCGGCAGATCGGTGACTGCCCGCTTAAGCGCTGCGTCACCGGTCCATTCGCCGAGCACGGCAAGGCCGGCGACGATCGAATTGACGTAGGACTTGGTGGCCGCAACGGCGATTTCCGGACCGGCGAGAATGTCGAGAGGGTTGGTGCAGGCCTCGGAGATCGGCGAGGGCAGCGTGTTGGTGAGCGCGATCGAGACGGCGCCGGCATCGGTCGCGGCCTGGGCCATAGCGACGATATCCGGGCTCTTGCCCGACTGCGAAATCGCGATCGCCGCGGCACCGCCGAGCTTCAGCTTGGCGCCGTAGATCGAGGCGAGCGACGGGCCGAGCGAGGCGACCGGTCGACCGGCCTGCAGCTCGATCGCATATTTGAGGAAAAGCGCGGCATGATCGGAGGAGCCGCGGGCGATCGTGACCAGGAAGGCCGGATCCTTGACGCGGAGTGCCGCGCCGGCGGCCTTGAGCTGATCGGCCGAGCGTTCCAGCAGGCGCTGGGCGGCTTCGGGGATCTCGTCGATTTCTCGGCGCATATTGGTCTGCATGGTCAATTCCTTTCTGCGGGCGGTCGCTTTAGGATTCCGACAGCGTCAGTTCCGCGACAAAGTCATAGGCATCGCCCCGGTAGAGCGAGCGGGTGAATTCGACGACGCGTCCCGATGCGAGATAGGAGACGCGTTCGATGGAAAGGCCGGCCGAGCCAACGGCAACGCCGAGCATCGAGGCATCCGGGTCCTTGATGTTGCAGGCGGAGATGCGCTGAACGGCACGAACCGGACGGGACCGCGTCTTGTCCAGCGCCGAATAGAGCGACGAGGTAACGGCCTGCGGGTCCGGCAGGAACTCCGCGGAGATGCTGGCGCGCTCGATCGCAAGCGGCATGTCGTCGGCGATTCGCAGGCGCCCGAGACGGGCAACCAGCGCGTCAGCGGGAAGGCCAAGCGCCATCATCTCATCCGGCGAAGGATGAAACAGGCCGCGTTCCAGCCAGCGCGCATGGGTGTTCAACCCGCGGCGCGCCATGTCTTCGGTGAACGACGTCAACCGCGACAGAGATTGCTGCACCTTGGAGACCGGCTTGACGACAAAGGTGCCGGAACCGTGGCGGCGAACCAGCAGCCCATCGCGCACCAGATCGTCCACCGCCTTGCGCACGGTCACGCGGCTGATGTTGGCATAGTCGGCAAGGTCGCGCTCTGGCGGCAAGGCGTCGCCATGGTTGAGCTTGCCCGACTGGATTGCGTCTTCGAGCGATTGCCGAAGCTTGAGATAGAGCGGCCCCGATCCTCCGGACAGCAGGCCCTCGAGCGGCAGAATGGAAGCGAGCTGGTGCGTCATGCACTCGCCCTCGCCTGTGAGCCAAACCGTTGCGCGGCCAGAGCGACCGACCCGGTCAGTGCGTCCGCCTCGGCCTCGACGAGCAACGCCTGATGGCGCTCGGCAAGCCAGGGGCGATAGAGCGGCGCCAATCCGCCAAGCAGACACAGCCTCTCGCAGCCTCGTGCAACCACGACATCCAGCGCCTCATCCACCGTAAGTGCGGCGGCCTTCAGGATCCGCACGGCGACGGGATCGCCTGCGGCAGCCCCTTCGAAGACCCGCGGCGCATAGCGGCCGAACTCGCCGGGCTTCGCAAGACGGGCAAAATCGACGACATCGCGCGCGTCGTTGTTGAATTCGGCCAGAACGCTATCCGTGACCGCGGAAGCTGCATGAATACTGTCGAAGGCAAGCAGGCTTTCCTGCAGAAGCGCATGGCCGATGCGGGCTCCGCTGCCATGGTCGCCGATGGTGAAACCCCAGCCGCCGACATAACTGACCGTATCTCCCTGGCGCAAAATATAGATGGTGCCCGTACCGAGGATGGCGACCGCGCCATCCTGGTTGCCGAGCGCACCCTGCAGCGCGATCAAACCGTCGGATTCGATATCCGCGGCGGCGAAGGGCAGACGACGCTTTACGTAATGCACGGCATCGCCGACATTATGTCCGGCCACACCGACGATCGCCTTGGCGGCGGCAATGCCCTCAGGATCGAGGCCCGCCTCTTCAAAGGCTGCGCGGGCGGCTCCGCCGATATTGGCGAGCGCGGTTTCCGGGTCTGTCAGGATATTGGCGGCGCCGGCCTTGCCACGCCCGAGAATGCGCCCATCTGCCGTTGCCACGGCAGCCCGGCAGCTCGTCCCGCCCCCGTCGATTCCTATCAGGTAATTTGTCATGAGTACCTCCGCCCATTGAGGATACCAAAAAAATACCAATAACCAAGTCCGAATCCGCCCACGCTTTCGATTTCGTTGCAATTCATTGAAATTTAAAGACTAATTTAGACGATCGGTTTTTTCGGACGCCAAAAGTTAAATTCTGCTGGACAATTGGTATTTTTTTGGCATTAATTTCAACCGAGAGGAGACATGACCCATGCCGTCAGCAAAGACCGAAGAGCGTCACGACAACGCCAAGGGCCTGGATCTTATGCATCCGGCGCTGGCGCTGCGACTGCTCGCCGCCGGCCAGCAGGCAGCGGCCAAGGCCGTCGATGCGGCGATTGAGTCGATCTCCGCCGCCGCCTCGATTGCCGCCGAAGCGCTCAGCTCCGGGCGGCGTCTTGCCTATGCGGGCGCCGGCAGTTCCGGCCTCATGGCGATGGCCGACGCGCTCGAACTGCCCGGCACCTATGGCATTGCACAGGATCAGATCGTCATCCTGCTTGCCGGCGGCGCTGCCAGCCTCAGCGACCTCGCGGGCGGTTATGAGGACGACATGGACCTCGCCCGAGAGGACGTGCGCAAGGCGGGCATCGGCGCGGGCGACTGTCTCGTTTCCGTTTCCGCAAGCGGTTCCACCCCTTACGCGCTTGCCGCCGCCGACGAGGCCCGCAAGCGCGGCGCCAAGGTAATCGCCGTCGCCAACAATCCGGGTGCGGCGCTCTTCAAGGACGCGGACGTCTCGATCCTCTTGCAGACGCCGCCGGAAGTGGTCTCCGGCTCGACCCGCATGGGCGCCGGCACCGCACAGAAGATCGCCTTCAACATGTTCTCGACACTGGTCGGCATCCATCTCGGCCACGTGCTCGACGGCCACATGGTCAACCTGCGCGCCGACAATATCAAGCTGCACGGCCGCGCGATCCGCATCGTCACCGACATCACCGGCATCAGCGCCACTGAGGCCGGCCGGCTGATCAACGAGGCTTCCGGCTCGGTCAAGGTCGCGATCCTTCTCGCCTCGGGCGCGAAGGACGTCGCAGCCGCGGACGCCGCTCTGAAAGAGGCGAAGCAGAACCTGCGCCGGGCGATCGATATCGTCTCGGCCTGAATCAATTCTGGGATCCAAACCGCGCCAAAGCGGCGCCTATAAAAAGGGAGAACCTGCATGACCCGTACAACAATCAAAGGCCTGCTGCTCGCTTCGAGCATTCTCGGCACGGCCGGGCTGGCGCACGCCGAGGACGTGACGCTGACCATCGAAAGCTGGCGCAACGACGACCTGGCGATCTGGCAGGAAAAACTTATCCCTGCCTTCGAAGCGAAGAACCCGGGCATCAAGGTCAAGTTCGCCCCGATGGCGCCGACCGAATACAATGCGGCGCTGAACGCCAAGCTCGATGCCGGCTCCGCGGGTGACCTCGTTACCTGCCGTCCGTTCGACGTCTCGCTCGAACTCTACAACAAGAAGCACCTTGCCGACCTGACGGCGCTGCCGGGCATGGAAAACTTCTCGCCGGTCGCCAAGTCCGCCTGGACCACCGATGACGGCAAGTCCACCTTCTGCGTGCCGATGGCTTCAGTCATCCACGGCTTCATCTACAACAAGGACGCCTTCGACCAGCTCGGCATCCAGATCCCGACGACGGAAGCGGAATTCTTCGCCGCCCTCGACAAGATCAAGGCCGACGGCAACTACATCCCGATGGCGATGGGCACCAAGGACCTCTGGGAAGCCGCAACCATGGGCTACCAGAACATCGGCCCGAACTACTGGAAGGGCGAAGAAGGCCGCGCTGCGCTGATCAAGGGCGAGCAGAAGCTGACCGACGAACCGTGGGTCGAGCCCTACCGCGTTCTCGCCAAGTGGAAGGACTATCTCGGCGACGGCTTCGAAGCCCAGACCTATCCGGACAGCCAGAACCTCTTCACGCTCGGCCGCGCCGCGATCTATCCGGCCGGCTCGTGGGAAATCGGCCTGTTCAACACCCAGGCACAGTTCAAGATGGGCGCCTTCCCGCCGCCGGTCAAAAACGCCGGCGACACCTGCTACATCTCGGACCACAACGACATCGGCATCGGCCTCAATGCCAAGAGCGCACATGCCGAACAGGCCAAGACCTTCCTGACCTGGGTTGCTTCGCCTGAGTTCGCCGACATCTACGCCAATGCACTGCCGGGCTTCTTCAGCCTCAACTCCACCCCGGTGAAGATGACCGATCCGCTCGCTCAGGAATTCGTCTCCTGGCGCGAAAAGTGCAAGCCGACGATCCGCTCGACCTACCAGATCCTGGCGCGCGGCACGCCGAGCCTCGAAAACGAGACCTGGGTCGAGTCGGCCAACGTAATCAACGGCACGGATACGCCGGAGGTTGCCGCCGAGAAGCTGCAGAAGGGCCTCGACTCCTGGTACAAGCCGGCGAAGTGAGAAGAGACGTAAGCGCAACAGGTTCCCTCCCCTTTTTGGGGAGGGTCGGCCCTACGGCACCCGTGTCCTGTCGGACGCAGAAGGGCGCCGTAGCAGTTTGAATTGCTGCATGTTTTGTCCTTGGGACAGTTGCAGCAAGGCCGGGCGGGGCGACATTGGCCGATGAGGCACTCCCCCAGCCGTCGCGTCACAGGCCTCCCATCGTGGGAGGCCACCGACGCAGTCGTTTGCAAAAGAACGCGATAGACTTAACCTTCGTCATGAGCCCTCGCAAAAAGGGCAGATGGCATGCGGCGAGACCGGCCGTGTGGCGTCGATGCGCATCGTGACTGTCTGGGGACCGGTCTTCTAGAAACGGATGGACCAATGAGTGACGCTCTTTCAGTGCAAGACGGACAGCCGACCGCAAGGCGGCCGAAGCGCTGGCACATCCTCGTTTTCCTGCTGCCGGCCTTCCTGGTCTATTCGGCGGTGATGATCCTGCCGCTGATCGAGACGCTCAGGCTCTCTCTGTACAACACGGTTGACGGACAGCCGGCTTTCGTCGGCCTTGCCAATTTCCAGACGCTGTTTGGGGAAGAGCGCTGGGCCCACGACTTCTGGAACGCGCTGAAGAACAACGTCATCTTCTTCATCATCCACATGTGCGTGCAAAACCCGATCGGCGTCGCCCTCGCCGCCATGCTGTCGATCCCGAAGCTGCGCTTCGTCACCTTCTACCGCACGGCGATCTTCCTGCCGACGCTGCTCTCCTTCGTGATCGTCGGCTTCATCTGGAAGCTGATCCTGTCGCCGATCTGGGGCGTGTCGCCCTGGATACTCGACCTCGTTGGCCTGAAGTCGCTGTTTGCGCCCTGGCTCGGAAAGCCGGGCTCGGCCCTCATCGCCGTGTCGCTGATCTCGGTCTGGCAATATGTCGGCATCCCGATGATGCTGATCTACGCAGCGCTGCTCAACATTCCCGATGAGGTGATCGAGGCTGCCGAATGCGACGGCGTCACCGGCTGGAGCCAGTTCTGGAAGATCAAGCTGCCGCTGATCCTGCCGGCCATCGGCATCATCTCGATCCTGACCTTCGTCGGCAACTTCAACGCCTTCGACCTGGTCTACACGGTGCAGGGCGCGCTCGCCGGGCCTGATGGTTCGACCGACATTCTCGGCACGTTGCTTTACCGCACCTTCTTCGGTTTCCAGCTGCAGCTCGGTGACCGCTCCATGGGCGCGACGATCGCCACGGTGATGTTCCTGATCATCCTCGCCGGCGTGTCGCTCTACCTCTTCGTCATTCAGCGCCGCATGCGCCGCTACCAGTTTTGAGGAGACCGGAGATGTCGAAAGCACGCGATTCTTTCCTCCGCACCGGCTTCGTCCACGTGGCGCTGATCGCCTACACGCTGGTGTCGCTGTTCCCAGTGTTCCTGACGATCATCAACTCGTTCAAGGATCGCAACGCGATCTTCAGGGCGCCGCTGACGATCCCGACGCCGCAGACCTTCAGCCTGATCGGCTATGAAACGGTCCTCGGCCAGGGCGATTTCGCCACCTATTTCCAGAACAGCTTCATCGTCACGATCGTCTCGATCGCACTGGTGCTGCTCTTCGGGGCGATGGCCGCCTTCGCGCTGTCGGAATACCGTTTCCGCGGCAACACGGTGATGGGCCTCTATCTTGCGATCGGCATCATGATCCCGATCCGTCTCGGCACCGTCGCCATTCTCCAGGGCATGGTCGCCGCCAATCTGGTCAACACGCTGACGGCGCTGATCCTGGTCTACACGGCGCAAGGGTTGCCACTCGCGATCTTCATCCTCTCGGAGTTCATGCGCACGGTCTCGGATGACCTGAAGAACGCGGGGCGCATCGACGGGCTTTCGGAATACTCGATCTTCTTCCGCCTGGTTCTGCCGCTGGTGCGGCCGGCCATGGCGACTGTCGCGGTGTTCACGATGATCCCGATCTGGAACGACCTCTGGTTCCCGCTGATCCTGGCCCCGGCGGAGGCGACCAAAACGGTGACGCTCGGCTCGCAGATCTTCATCGGCCAGTTCGTCACCAACTGGAATGCGGTTCTGGCGGCCCTCTCGCTCGCCATCCTTCCGGTCCTCGTTCTCTACGTCATCTTCTCGCGGCAGCTGATCCGCGGCATCACGGCAGGAGCAGTCAAGTGAGTGCAAGCAGCAAACCCGTCCGGGTCCTCGTCGCAGGGCTCGGCAACATGGGGCGCAGCCATGCGCTCGCCTATCACAACAACCCCGGTTTCGAGATCGTCGGCCTCGTCAACCGCTCAAAGGTGCCGCTGCCGGAAGAGCTTGGCAGCTACCAGATCCATCCCGACTTCAAGACGGCACTGACCGAGCTGAAGCCGGATCTCTGCTCGATCTGCACCTATTCGGACAGCCATGCCGACTTTGCTGTCATGGCGTTTGAAGCCGGTGCCGACGTCTTCGTCGAAAAGCCGCTCGCAACCACCGTTGCCGACGCCGAGCGCGTCGTCGCGGCGGCGAAAAAGCACGGTCGCAAGCTGGTGATCGGCTATATCCTGCGCCACCACCCCTCGTGGATCCGGCTGATCGCCGAGGCGCGCAAGCTCGGTGGCCCCTATGTCTTCCGCATGAACCTGAACCAGCAGTCGAGCGGACCGACCTGGGAGACCCACAAGTCGCTGATGAAGACGACGTCGCCGATCGTCGACTGCGGCGTGCACTATGTCGACGTCATGTGCCAGATCACCGACGCAAAGCCGGTGGAAGTGCGCGGCATGGGACTTCGCCTCTCCGACGAGATCGCCCCCGACATGTACAATTACGGCCACCTGCAGGTGATCTTCGAGGACGGTTCGGCCGGCTGGTACGAAGCCGGCTGGGGTCCGATGATCTCGGAAACGGCCTTCTTCGTGAAGGACGTGATGTCACCGAAGGGCTCCGTGTCGATCGTCATGGACCAGAACGCCAAGTCGGACGACATCGACATGCATACCAAGACCGCGGTGATCCGGCTGCACAACGCCGAAACCGGTCCCAATGGTCGCTTCCTGAGGGCCGATGAGGATCTCAAGATGGACGGCGAGCCCGGGCACCAGGAACTCTGCGACCGCGAGCAGGCCTATGTCCTGAAAGCCATTCGCGAAGACATCGACCTCGACCGTCACATGAACGACGCCGTGCAGTCGCTGCGCATCTGCCTTGCCGCAGACGAAAGCGTGCGCACCGGCAGACCAGTCAAACTCTAAAGGGGGCAACCAGGTGGGATCGCTTCAACTCAAATCCATCCGCAAGGCCTATGGCAGCCATGAAGTGCTGAAGGGCATCGACCTCGAGGTGAAGGACGGCGAGTTCGTCATCTTCGTCGGCCCGTCCGGCTGCGGCAAGTCGACCTTGCTGCGCACCATCGCCGGCCTCGAGGACGCGACCTCCGGCAGCGTGCAGATCGACGGCACCGAGGTCGGCCACGTGGCGCCTGCCAAGCGCGGCATCGCCATGGTGTTCCAGTCCTACGCGCTCTATCCGCACCTGACGGTGAAGGACAATATGGGCCTTGGCCTCAAGCAGGCCGGCAAGCCGAAAGCAGAGATCGACGACAAGGTCGGCAAGGCGGCGAACATGCTATCGCTTGATCCCTATCTTGCCCGGCGCCCGGCCGAACTCTCCGGCGGCCAGCGCCAGCGCGTGGCGATCGGCCGTGCGATCGTGCGCGAACCGAAGCTCTTTCTGTTTGACGAGCCGCTCTCCAACCTCGATGCGGCGCTGCGCGTCAACACCCGGCTCGAGATCGCCCGGCTGCACCGCAGCCTGAAGGCGACGATGATCTACGTGACCCACGACCAGGTGGAGGCGATGACGCTCGCCGACAAGATCGTCGTCTTGAACGCCGGCCAGATCGAACAGATCGGCTCGCCGATGGACCTCTACAACCGGCCGGCAAACGTCTTCGTCGCCGGCTTCATCGGCTCGCCGCAGATGAACTTCATCGAGGGCGCACGGCTCGGCGATATCAGCGCCAAGACCATCGGCATCCGTCCCGAGCATATGGCGCTTTCGCGTGAAAGCGGCGACTGGAAGGGCAAGGTGGTCCACGTCGAACATCTTGGTGCAGACACCATCGTCTACATCGATTCCGAACAGGTCGGCACCATCACCGTGCGCCTCTTCGGCGAGCATCGCTATGCACCTGACGATATCGTCTATGCGACGCCGATGGTGGGTAGCATGCACCGTTTCGGCGACGACGATCGCGTTCTCGCCTGAGCCCATTTTAGGGCCGACGCCCCATCACAGCTACGTGAAAACCAGCCGCCACAAGGACTAAATCCCTGTGGCGGCTGAATTATTTTTTGATTCGACGCACCGCATCACGCTGTTGCACTGCAAAGCGAATTAACATACATTTGTGTTTGTATATTAGCTTTCCGGTATTTGCCGAACCTGATACCGGTTCCGCTCCCCTTCACTTCCGGACCGCCCGGGCACCTTGCGAGATGCAGCCGTTGCCTGCGGTCACCGAATATGGACATCGCTATGCGCATGAACCGACCGACACTGGCCGCCGCCTTGGCAACTGTGATTCTTCTTTCCGGTTGCCAGAAAGAGGACGAGCAGCCGGCCGCCGCCGCATTCCCACCGTCCGCGGTCGCGGTCTTCACGACCAAGACCGAAACGCTGCCGATCACCAACGAGCTCCCCGGCCGCATCACCGCGACACGCGTCGCCGAGGTCCGCCCGCGCGTCTCCGGCATCGTCGTCGAGCGCGTCTTCCAGCAGGGCTCCAAGGTCAATGAGGGCGACGTGCTCTACCGCATCGATCCGGCCCCCTTCCGTGTGCAGGTCGAAAAGGCCGAGGCGACGCTGCGGCGCGCCCAGTCCGTGCGCCTGCAGGCCCAGCAGAAAGCTGACCGCCAGGAACAGCTGAAGAAGGCGAACGTCGTCGCCGCGCAGCAGTTGGAAGATGCGGCGGCCCTGCTCGCGACCGCCGACGCCGATGTTGCGATCGCCGAGGCCGGCCTCGCGGCAGCGAAACTCGACCTGCAATATGCCGACGTGACGGCACCGATCAGCGGTCGCATCGGTCGCGCGATGATCACCGAAGGCGCGCTCGTCAGCACCAACAGCTCGGAAAATCTCGCGACGATCCAGCAGCTCGACCCGCTCTATGCCGACTTCACCCAGTCGGCGACCGACCTCATCCGCCTGCGGAAGGCGCTCGAGGACGGCAAGATGCTGAGCGGCGACGAAGAAGCCGAAGTCCAGCTCGTGCTCGACGACGGCACGGCTTACGAGCACAAGGGCAAGCTGCTGTTCTCCGAAGCGGCCGTCGATGCGACGACCGGCCAGGTGACGCTGCGTGGCGAGTTCCCGAACCCCGAAAACGACCTGCTTCCCGGCATGTATGTGCGCGTGCTCGTCCAGCAGGGCGTCGAGAAGGATGCGATCACCGTCCCGCAGCAGGCGGTCCAGCGCAACAATGCCGGCCAATCGCAGGTCTACGTCGTTGCCGCCGACAACAAGGTCGAGTTCCGCAATGTGACGCTCGGCCGAACCATCGGCACCCGCTGGCAGGTGACCTCCGGCCTCAAGGCCGGCGAGAAGGTCATCGTCGAAGGCTTCCAGAAGATCGGCCCCGGCGCCCCGGTCGAGCCGACGGACTGGAACCCGGATGCCAAGCCTGCGGCAGAAGCAGCCCAGACGACGGCCTCTGCCGACGAAAAGCCTGCCGAAGCTACAAAGTGAGTTTGATTGATGCCCAGTTTTTTCATCGACAGGCCTATTTTTGCCTGGGTGGTGGCGATCTTCATCATGGTCGCCGGCGTCATTGCGATCCCGCTTCTGCCGGTATCGCAATATCCTGACGTCGCACCGCCGCAGATCTCTATCAACACGAGCTACCCCGGCGCCTCGTCGCAGGACACCTATCAGAGCGTTACGCGACTGATCGAAGACGAGTTGAACGGCGTCGAAGGCCTGCTCTATTTCGAATCGACCTCCAGCGCCTCCGGTTCGGTCGAAATCAGCGCCACTTTCGCACCCGGCACCGATCCGGGACAGGCAGCGGTCGACATTCAGAACCGCGTTCGCCGCGTCGAGCCGCGCCTGCCCGATTCGGTCAAGCGCCAGGGCGTTCAGGTCGATGAAGCCGGTTCCGGCTTCCTGATGATCGTGGCCCTGACCTCGACCGACGGCTCGATGGATGCCATCGGCCTCGGCGATTATCTCAGCCGCAACGTTCTGAGCGAAATCCAGCGTGTGCCCGGCGTCGGCCGAGCACAGCTTTTTGCCACCGAACGTTCGATGCGCGTCTGGCTCGACCCGGACAAGATGCTGGGTCTGAACCTGACCGCGGCGGACGTGACGAACGCGATCACGGCGCAGAACGCCCAGATTGCCTCCGGTTCGATCGGCGCACAACCGAACCCGATCAGCCAGCAGATCAGCGCGCCCGTTGTCGTCAAGGGCCAGCTGGAAAGCGCCGAAGAGTTCGGCGCGATCGTGCTTCGCGCCAATCCGGATGGTTCGTCCGTTCGCCTGCGCGACGTCGCCCGTATCGAAATCGGCGGCGAAAGCTACGCCTTCTCGACGCGGCTCAACGGCAAGCCGTCCGCGGCCATCGCCGTCCAGCTGTCGCCGAGCGGCAACGCCATGTCGACCTCCGCGGCCATCAAGGAACGCATGGACGAACTGGCGAAGTTCTTCCCGCAGGGCCTCGAATATTCGGTCCCCTACGATACTTCGCCCTTCGTCGCCGTCTCGATCGAGAAGGTGCTTTCGACGCTGGTCGAAGCGGTCGCGCTGGTGTTCATCGTGATGTTCCTGTTCCTGCAGAACATCCGCTACACCATCATCCCGACGCTCGTCGTGCCTGTCGCCCTGCTCGGCACCTGCGCGGTCATGCTGGCGATGGGCTTCTCGATCAACGTTCTGACCATGTTCGGCATGGTGCTGGCGATCGGCATTCTCGTCGACGATGCGATCATCGTCGTCGAAAACGTCGAGCGCATCATGTCCGAGGAAGGACTGACGCCGAAGGAAGCAACCCGCAAGGCGATGAAGCAGATCACCGGCGCCGTCATCGGCATCACGCTGGTTCTCGCCTCCGTGTTCATCCCGATGGCCTTCTTCCCGGGCGCCGTCGGCGTGATCTATCGCCAGTTCTCGCTGACGATGGTCGTCTCGATCCTGTTCTCGGCGCTGCTTGCCCTTTCGCTGACACCGGCGCTCTGCGCGAGCTTCCTGAAGCAGGTGCCGAAGGGCCATCACCACGCCAAGCGCGGCTTCTTCGGCTGGTTCAACCGCAGCTTCGACAAGACCTCGCACGGCTATAGCGGCATCGTGAAGCGCCTTGTCCACCGGACCGGCCGCTACATGATCGTCTACGTGGCCGTGCTGGCCGGTCTCGGCTGGCTGTTCATGAAGCTGCCGTCGTCGTTCCTGCCGGACGAAGACCAGGGCTTCGTGATCGTCATGATGCAGCTGCCGTCGGAAGCGACCGGCAACCGCACGACCGAGGTGGTGGAGCAGGCCGAGAAGATCTTCGGCCAGGAGCCGGCCGTCGAACGCATCATCGCGATCAACGGCTTCTCCTTCTTCGGTACCGGCCAGAACGCGGCACTTGCCTTCGTGACGCTCAAGGACTGGAAGGAGCGCGACGCCAACAACGCCGCACAGTCGATCGCCATGCGCGCGACGATGGCGATGAGCCAGATCAAGGACGCGATCAGCTTCGCGCTGTCGCCGCCGGCGATCCAGGGCCTCGGCACCACGGGCGGCTTCTCGTTCCGCCTGCAGGACCGCGGCGGTCTCGGCCAGGCGGCACTGTCGCAGGCCCGTGACCAGCTGCTCGGCATGGCCGCCGAGAGCAAGGTGCTCACCGGCGTCCGCTTCGAGGGCATGCCGGACGCGGCCCAGGTCAGCGTCACCATCGACCGCGAGAAGGCCAACACCTTCGGTGTGACCTTCGCCGACATCAACTCGACGATCTCGACAAACCTCGGCTCGTCCTACGTCAACGACTTCCCCAATGCCGGGCGCATGCAGCGCGTGACGGTGCAGGCGGATGAAGGTCAGCGCATGCAGACCGCCGACCTCCTGAACCTCAACGTCCGCAACGCCAATGGCGGCATGGTGCCGCTGTCGGCCTTCGCGACCGTGGAATGGGTCAAGGCCTCGACCCAGACGATCGGGTATAACGGCTACCCGTCGGTCCGTATCAGCGGCGAAGCCGCCCACGGCTACTCCTCGGGTGACGCGATCGCAGAGATGCAACGGTTGGCGGGACAATTGCCTGCAGGCTTCGGTTACGAGTGGACAGGGCAGTCCCTGCAGGAAATCCAGTCCGGCACCCAGGCGCCGCTCCTGATCGCGCTGTCGTGCCTTCTGGTGTTCCTGTGCCTGGCCGCACTCTACGAGAGCTGGTCAATCCCGGTGGCGGTGATCATGGTGGTGCCGCTCGGCGTCATCGGTTCCGTGCTCGCCGTGATGATGCGCGACATGCCGAACGACGTGTACTTCAAGGTGGGCCTGATTGCGATCATCGGTCTGTCAGCCAAGAACGCGATCCTGATCATCGAGTTTGCCAAGGAACTGCGCGAGCAGGGCAAGTCGCTGATCGACGCGACGCTGGAGGCGGCACATCTTCGCTTCCGGCCGATCCTGATGACGTCGCTGGCCTTCACGCTCGGCGTTCTGCCGCTGGCGATCGCCACGGGTGCGAGCTCCGGCAGCCAGCGCGCCATCGGCACCGGCGTCATGGGCGGGATGATCTCGGCAACGGTGCTCGCCATCTTCTTCGTTCCGGTCTTCTTCGTGTTCGTCACGAAGCTCTTCGGTCGAAAGAAAGTGGAAAACACACCGGCAGCCGCAGAAAACCCGACGCCCGCCGAGTAAAACGACAACAGACGGCCCGCTGAACACCACTGTCGGCGGGCCGTCTGATGAGGAGGAATGAATGCGCCGAACAAAAGCCGACGCAGAAGTAACCCGACAGAAAATCCTGTGCGCCGCCGAGCGCGTCTTCTACGAAAAGGGCGTCTCGAACACGACGCTGGAAGAAATCGCCAAGGCCGCCGGCGTGACGCGCGGTGCCATCTACTGGCACTTTGCCAACAAGACCGACCTGTTCCTCGCACTGCACGACGCCGTGCCCCTGCCGCAGGAAGACATGGTCGCCCGCGAGATCGAGGCGGAAGCCGCCGATACCCTTTCCATTCTCGAAAGCGCCATGGGCGACTGGCTCGATGTTCTCGCCGCCGACGAGCAGCGCCAGCGCATTCTGACGATCATGCTGCGTACCAATTACGACGGCGACATGAGCGAGGTCCTGACCCGCCAGAAAGAACTCGACGAGCGCCACAACGTTCTGCTTGAGCTCGCCTTTTCGCGAGCGCTCGCCAAGGGGCAGATGCACGAGAGCTGGACGCCGGCCTCGGCGACGCGGACGCTGCACTGGATGATGCTCGGGCTCTGTACGGAATGGCTGCTTTTCGGCCGTCCCTTCGATCTGACGGCCGAGGGACGCGAAGGCCTGAGCCGGCTCTTCGCGAGCTTCCGCGCGCCGGCGATCACGGCAACCGCCGTTGCCGCACGCCCCTGACATCCTTAGCCGGCGCCCGTGCGGGTACCGGCTCAGATGCTTTCGGACCCTGTTAGCTGAACACCACCGTCTTGTGACCGTTGAGCATCACGCGCCGCTCCAGGTGCAGCTTGACGGCCCGGGCAAGCACGCGGCTTTCGATGTCGCGGCCGGTGGCGACGAAGTCCTCGGCCGTCAGCGCATGGCTGACGCGCTCGGTTTCCTGCTCGATGATCGGACCCTCGTCGAGATCGGGCGTGACGTAATGCGCCGTCGCGCCGATCAGCTTCACCCCGCGCTCATGCGCCTGATGATAGGGCTTGGCGCCCTTGAAGCTCGGCAGGAAGGAATGGTGGATGTTGATCGCCTTGCCGTAGAGGCGCTTCGACAGATTGTCCGAAAAGACCTGCATGTAGCGGGCAAGGATGACGAGATCGGCGCCGGTCTCCTGGACCAGGCGCAACAGCCTCTCCTCCTGTTCGGCCTTGTTGTCCTTCGATACCGGCCAACAGTGGTAGGCGAGCCCCTCGGCCTCGGCCGCGCCTCGGCTGTCCTCGTGGTTGGAGACAATGGCAACGACCTCCGCGTTCAGCCAGCCGACACGGATCTGGTAGATGAGATGCAGGAGCGCATGATCGAACCTGGAGACGAGGATGAGGATCTTCGGCTTCACTGTGGCGTCCGCGAGAACGGTCCGCATCTGGAAACGCTCGACGGCCGGGCGCAAGGCCCGCTCGACATCACCAGCCTGAACGCTCGCCGCAACCTGAAATGCGATGCGCATGAAAAAGCTGTTGGTCTTTGTGTCCCAGAACTGGTTGCTTTCGGCGATATTCGCGCCGAGCGCGGCAAGCTCGGTGGTGACGGCCGCGACGATGCCGGGTTTGTCGTCGCAGGAAAGCACAAGAATGAAGGTCTTCGGCGCCATGATCTCCTCCGATTGCGGCGGTTCCGGATGAGGCCTCGAGCCCCCTCCCACCGCTGCCTATGGGGAGTTGAACGCGCCGGCAATCGTTCCGGCTGCGACGGCCGACGCTTTCTATCATCCTGATGGAAAGACGCCCGAGGGCATTAAATGCCCCCGGGCGCTGCAAGATTCATCGCATATGACTTTTGAGGTTTTCTGAGGGAATTCCATCAGAAAACCAGGCACAGGGCCGCTCGGATTAGTGCGCCTCGTCCCAGTTGGTCGCGGCGCGCGCATCGACCTTGAGCGGCACCTTCATGTCGAGCGCCGGCATGGCGGCGTTCTCCATCACCGAGACGACGATCGGAATGGTCTTTTCCACCTCGGCGTCCTCAACCTCGAAGATCAGTTCGTCGTGCACCTGCAGCAACATGCGGGCCGAGAGTTTCGCCTCGGCCAGCGCCGGCTCCATCTTCGCCATGGCGCGGCGGATGATATCGGCGGCCGAGCCCTGGATCGGCGCGTTGATCGCGGCGCGTTCGTTGAAGGCGCGATGCGACGGGATCGACGAGCGGATATCCGGATAATGTGCCCGGCGACCGAAGATGGTCTCGACGTAACCGTGCTCGCGGGCGAACACCTTGGTGCCTTCCATGTAATCGCGAATGCCCGGGAAGCGCTCGAAATAGCGCTTGATGTAGTCGCCGGCCTCGGAGCGTTCGATCGACAGCTGGTTGGCGAGCCCGAAGGCCGAGATGCCGTAGATGATGCCGAAGTTGATCGCCTTGGCGCGGCGGCGGATCTCGCCCGGCATGCCCTCGACCGGAACGCCGAACATTTCCGAGGCCGTCATCGCATGAATGTCGACGCCGTCGGCGAAGGCCTGGCGAAGCTGCGGAATGTCGGCGACATGGGCGAGCACGCGCAGTTCGATCTGGCTATAGTCGGCCGAGACGAGCTTGTGGCCGGGCGTCGCGACAAAGGCAGTGCGGATCTTGCGGCCTTCGGCGGTGCGCACCGGGATGTTCTGCAGGTTCGGATCGGACGACGACAGGCGACCGGTCGTGGTGGCGGCCAGCGCGTAAGACGTGTGAACACGCTTTGTCTCCGGGTGGACGAAGCCCGGAAGCGCATCGGTGTAGGTGGATTTGAGCTTGGTCAGCTGCCGCCAGTCGACGATCTTGCGCGGCAGCTCGTGCCCCTCGGCGGCGAGATCTTCCAGTACCTGCGCCGAGGTCGACCATTGCCCGGTCTTCGTCTTCGACCCGCCGGCAAAGCCCATCTTGCCGAACAGGATGTCGCCGAGCTGCTTCGGCGAACCGATGGTGAAGGTTTCGCCAGCGAGCTTGTAGATCTCGTCCTCCAGAGCCGCCGCACCTTGCGCGAGCTCGCCCGAAAGCCGCGACAGGATCTGGCGATCAATGGTAATGCCGCGATCTTCCATGCGCGCAAGCACGGCGACCAGCGGCCGCTCGAGCCGTTCATAGACGCGCGTCAGCCCCTTGGCGGCCAGCCGCGCCTTCAGGATGTGCCAGAGTCTCAGCGTGACGTCCGCATCCTCGGCGGCATAGGCAGTCGCCCTGTCGATATCGACGAAGTCGAAGGTCACCGACGACTTGCCGGAGCCGGTGATGTCCTTGTAGGCGATCGGCTTGTGGTTCAGCCAGCGCTCGGAAAGCGCATCCATGCCGTGCGTGCCGTTGCCGGCATCGACGACATAGGACATGAGCATCGTGTCGTCGAAACTCTCCACGGTGATGCCGTGCCGCTTCATCACGAGGTAATCGTATTTCAGGTTCTGCGCGACCTTGAGGACGGAGGGGTCCTCGAGCAGGCGCTTCAGCCGGCTCAGCGCCTCCCCGACCGGGATCTGGTTCTCGGCGAGCCCGCCGCCCAGGAGATCGCCGACACCGGTCTTGTGGATCAGCGGAACGTAGGCCGCCCGGATGGCGGTGCCCGTTGGGTCGGCCCGATGGTCGGCGATCGCCACCGAGAAACCGACGAGATCGGCCTGCATGGCATCGAGCGAGTTCGTTTCCGTGTCGAAGCCGACGACGCCGGCATCGTGCGCGGCTGATATCCACTGGTCGAGCGTGGCGACATCACGGATCGTGACATAGGCGCTGTGATCGAACGGTGCCTTGGCGAAGATTTCGGCGCGAGCTGCGGCCAGCGCCTGCGGCGTGGCGTCTGCCGCATCCTTTTCGCCGGCACGTGACAGGACAGCGGCGGCCTCGGCGGCCTCACCGCGGACCGCTGCCTTGGCGGTGGATCCTTCGCTGACAGCCGTCGCCGCGTCTCCCTTGTCGAGGTCCGGGCCGCGCGCATCCGCGCCCCATTCCACCGGCACGCTTGCGGCCTCCACGGCGTCCGCGTCCGTGCCCGTCGCCACGGCGACACGACGCGTCAGGGTGGTGAATTCCATCGCCTTGAGGAAGGCGATCAGCTTCGGCCCGTTCTGCGGCTCCAGGCTCAGCTCTTCCAGCGGGACATCGAGCGGCGTGTCGGTCTTGAGCTCCACGAGCTGGCGCGACAGGCGCGCGAGATCGGCATTGGCGATGATGTTCTCGCGGCGCTTGGCCTGCTTGATCTCGCCGGCACGCGCCAGCAGCGTTTCAAGATCGCCATATTCTTCGAGCAGCTGCGCCGCCGTCTTCGGGCCGAT
This sequence comes from Ensifer sp. 22460, assembly GCF_052044935.1. Taxonomy (NCBI): domain Bacteria; kingdom Pseudomonadati; phylum Pseudomonadota; class Alphaproteobacteria; order Hyphomicrobiales; family Rhizobiaceae; genus Ensifer; species Ensifer sp. 22460. The sequence continues at coordinate 6,098 of NZ_JBQENZ010000010.1, read as the reverse complement.
GCCGGGAATGCCGGGAACGTTGTCGGTGGAGTCACCGGTCATCGCCTGGAGGTCGATCATCTTCTCCGGCGGCACGCCCCATTTCTCGATGACCTCGGGGATCGAGATCTGCTTGTCCTTCATGCTGTCGTACATCGACACATTCGACGTGACGAGCTGCATCAGGTCCTTGTCGGACGAGACGATGGTGACACCCGCGCCGGCCGCCTCGGCAAGGCGCGCATAGGTGGCGATCAGATCGTCCGCCTCGTAGCCTTCCTTTTCGATGCAGGGCAGATTGAAGGCGCGGGTCGCGTGACGGATCAGGCCGAACTGCGGAATGAGGTCTTCCGGCGGAGCCGTCCGATTGGCCTTGTACTGATCGTAGAGCGCGTTGCGGAACGTCTTCGAGGAATAATCGAAGATGACGGCGAAATGGGTCGGCGTGACGCCGACCGAGGTGTCGCGCGCATCGGTGAGCAGCTTCCACAACATGTTGCAGAAACCCGATACCGCATTGACCGGGAGGCCATCGGATTTGCGGTTGAGAGGCGGGATGGCATGGAACGCCCGGAAGATGAATCCGGAGCCGTCGACGAGGAAGAGATGATCACCGTTTTTCATGGGCAAATGGATAGCGCGGGGTGAGGCAAAGGTCCATTGCGGTTTTCCCGCCGGGCACTACAATCTCCACTTGCCACAGAGGAGGCCAACCATGCCGCATGACGTGCGCTACGCCCTGCAACAGTATCTCCTTCTTTCAGGCTTTGCCGTCTTTTGCTTCCTTATTTCCTGGCTCCTGTCGGCCAATCCGACATTCCTTATCGTTATCAAGACGGCTTTCGCACCCATCTATCTGCTCGCAATGGCGGGCCTCGATACCCATTTTAAGCGCGCGGACGGCGCTCCCTGGCCGCGTTGGCAGAAGGTGGAATATGCAGCAGCCCGTGCCGCACTCAACGTTGCCTTCATTGTCGTCATATCGATCACGCCAGATCAAACAGCTGGCGAAATGGCGAAGACGGCGATGATGGTTGCAATGGCGATCGGCGTTGGGGAACTCATTTTCGCCTTGCGAAATCGGGCCTCGACGGATCGCTGAGAGGTGCGTGAGCTTTCACGCAAACGTTACGCATTTGTAATGTCGGAATCGCACCGGCTATCCTTGAAAAGCCACATTTGACTCCTCAAATCTTAGTCAACGGCACCGAGTGATGCCGTCTTCTGGTGATTGGCCTGTCCCCCGCCCGCACCAGATGAGGACAAAGGCCTTATCCCCCTCTCCGGGCCTTTGTCCCGTTTTCAAGAAGCCGTCACGGCGCCGCCTCCGCGCCGTGACGGTTTTTTATTTGGCACCAAGGCTTTCGATAAAGTCCGCTCAAATCGAAGTGAGCTCAGCGCTTCCCAAGGTTCATCGCCTGCATTGTAACTTGTCTTCATGACGCTTCGGGCGTACCGATAGGCATGGCCTTCAATCGTATGGAATCTGCGACCTATCTGGCCAGCCTGCTGGCTAAGAGCTTTTCGCGCGCGCTTCACGAGCGCGGCCAGAAGCTTGGTTTCGCACCCGGTCAGTTTCCGATTCTGCTCGAACTTTGGGCCGAGGAAGGCCTGACGCAGAAGCAACTGCTCGATCGCCTCGACATCGAGCAGGCGACGATGGCCAACACGCTCTCCCGCATGGAGCGCGACGGGCTCATCATCAGGCGCAAGCACCCTCAGGACAAGCGCTCGCAGCAGATCTTCCTAACCGAACGGGCAAAGGAGATGGAGGCAGCCGCCAAGGAAGCAGCCCTTGCCGCCGACCAGTCGCTGCTTTCCGGCCTCAGGAATTTCGAGCGCGAGCTGATGCTCGAATATATGCGCATGGCGCTTGCCAGCGTGGCACGTGGCGACGGCCGCGCCTGAAGCTTCGCACCTCCCCTGATCGATCCATCAAAATATTTGGCTTAAAGCGAATGACCTTAGGCTCTAAAACCAGAGCGAGCGCGTCCAGCGCCTTTGCGTGTCTGAAGGCGCAGCGTCGAATGCTCGTCAGTCGCTGCCGCTCTACAGCGCCGCGCGTCTTATCAGACACGCAAAGGTCGCTGCAGAACTTTGATTTGCTGCATGTCTTTGTCCTTAAATCGAAGTCGATTAAAGGAGACATGCAGTGGAACGTCCCCACGGATTTCGTGCGCAAATCGATTTCGATTTGGCGATTGATGCAGTAGGTTCCGGCAAAACTTGAAGCAAGGATATGCATGATGGCAGATATCACCCCCGTTCTCGAACGCGCAGACGCCAACCTGCCTGACAGCCTCGACCGGCTGTTCGATCTCGTTCGGATCAAGTCGATCTCCACCGACCCGGCCTTCAAGGCGGAATGCCGCAAGGCAGCCGAATGGCTGGTGGCGGAACTCAACGGCCTCGGCTTCACCGCCTCGGTGCGCGACACCCCCGGCCATCCCATGGTCGTCGCTCATCACGATGCTGCCAAGCCTGATGCGCCGCATGTGCTGTTCTACGGTCACTACGACGTCCAGCCGGTCGATCCGCTGAACCTCTGGGACACGGACCCGTTCGAGCCGGGCATCAAGGAAATCGAACCCGGCCGCAAGGTGATCACCGGTCGCGGCACAGCTGATGACAAGGGGCAGCTCTTGACCTTCGTCGAAGCGGTACGCGCCTACAAGGACGTCCATGGCGGCCTGCCCTGCCGCGTCACCATTCTGTTCGAGGGCGAAGAGGAATCCGGCTCGCCGTCGCTGAAGCCTTTCCTGGAAGCCAATGCCGCCGAACTCAAGGCCGATTATGCGCTGGTCTGCGATACCAGCATGTGGGACCGCGATACGCCGGCCATCTCCGCGGGCCTGCGCGGCCTCGTCGGCGAAGAGGTCATCGTCAGGGCTGCCGACCGCGATCTACATTCCGGCTATTTTGGCGGCGCTGCAGCCAACCCGATCCGCATCCTCACCACCATTCTCGCCGGCCTTCACGACGAGAACAGCCGCGTAACGCTCCCAGGCTTCTACGAAGGCGTCGAAGAGACCCCGGCCCAGATCAAGGCTGCCTGGGAAACGCTCGGCCAGACGGCCGAGAAGTTCCTCGGCGAAATCGGCCTGTCGATCCCGTCGGGCGAAAAGAACCGCTCGGTGCTGGAACTGACCTGGGCGCGCCCGACCGCCGAAGTCAACGGCATCACCGGCGGCTATACCGGCGAAGGCTTCAAGACGGTGATTGCGGCCGAGGCTTCGGCGAAGGTTTCCTTCCGCCTCGTCGGCAACCAGAACCCGGAGAAGATCCGCGAAGCGTTCCGCGCCTATGTCCGCTCCAAGGTTCCGGCGGATTGCTCGGTCGAGTTCCACGCCCACGGCGGTTCTCCGGCCATCCACCTTCCTTACGAATCGCCGCTGCTCAACACGGCGAAGGTGGCGCTTTCCGACGAGTGGCCGAAGCCGGCCGTCATCATCGGCATGGGTGGCTCGATCCCGATCGTCGGCGACTTCCAGAAGATGCTCGGCATGGAATCGCTGCTGGTCGGCTTCGGCCTTTCCGACGACCGTATCCATTCGCCGAACGAGAAGTACGAGCTGCAGTCCTACCACAAGGGCATCCGCTCCTGGATCCGTATCCTGGACGCGCTCGCCGCTTGACATCATCAGAGCCGCGGCGAAGTGCTTCGCCGCGGCCTTCGACTGCGGTTGCACACACGCCAATCACGCAGCTCTCACGCGCAGTGCATCAACCGACACGCGCGCATTTCCAAACGATCGACGCGGTGTCCGCGCTTTACCGTTTCCCCTTCACCGTTTCCCGGCGGTTTCTCCGGTTTCGGCAGACCCTCAATCCTTGACCTCAGGGGTCTCAGGTGCTTCCTTTTTGTGAAACAAATCACAAAGGGAAATCGGATCATTGGCAAGGGTAAGGACCGAAGCGTCGCGCTGCGGGCGTGACGCTACGACAAAGCAGCTTAGAAAACAGGATGTCTCCGCTCGGAGAACCACTCCGGCAGCTGCAACAGAAGTGTCCTCGGAACGCCTCGCCCACGTCCTCACAACGATCGCGGCGCCTGTATGAAGAGGCTGCAGACCTATTTCTGGCCCGTTGTCGGCCTTCTCGCGATCCTCTTTTCGGTGAATGCGCTTTATCACGAGCTCCGCGGCCTTTCGCTCGACGAGTTCCTCGCAAGCTTCAACGCGATCTCGCTTAAAAGCTGGCTGTTGGCGATCTGCTCGACACTGGTCGCCTATGCGGCGCTTGCGGCTTACGACCGGCTGGCGCTCGACCATCTCGGTCACCGCATCTCGATCTGGTTCATCACGCTCTGCTCGTTCACGACCTACGCGCTGTCGCACAATCTCGGTGCCTCGGTCTTTTCCGGCGCGGTCGTTCGCTACCGGGCCTATCGCTCCAAGGGGCTTTCTCCAGGTGAAGTCGGCGTGCTCGTCGCCTTCTGCTCCTTCACCTTCACGCTCGGCACACTGGTGCTTTCGGCCATCGTCCTCCTGGTGCGACCCGACATCATCGAGCGCTTCGCCGAATTCCTGCCGGTGGAAATGTCGCTGACCACAGGCGTGCTCATCCTCGTCGTTATCGGGCTCTATGTCATCGGCAGCCTCGTCGGGCTGCCATCGTTCCGCACGCGCTGGTTCCACCTTCACTACCCGAAGCCGAGGATCGTCTTCCGGCAATTGGTGATCGCACCCGTGGAACTGATCGGCGCTGCCGGGATCATCTATTTCGCACTGCCGGAAGCCGGAAACCCGGGCTATATCGTCATCCTCGGGATCTTCCTCGCCTCGTTCTCGGCGGCGCTGCTCTCGCATGCACCGGGCGGGCTCGGCGTGCTCGAGCTGATTTTCATCGCAGCCCTGCCGGAAATGGATCCGGCCGACGTTCTGGCGGCGCTGGCCATCTTCCGCCTGCTCTACCTAGTCATCCCGTTTGTCCTGGCATTGGTGGTGATCCTCGTTTTCGAGCGGGCACGCTTCTTGGCACAACGCCCTCCCCCGGGAGGGACCGACCTTCCCTAGAGTATCCGTGTTGGTCAAGTACGGGTTGGTTCCCATATGCGGCCATCCCTGAGCAATGCGTTTGCGATGATGATGAGCTTTCGCATGACGGCGGTAATGGCGAGTTTTGAGGCTTTTCCGGCGGCCTTGAGCCGGTCGTACTTGGCCTTGAGGTCGGGATTGAAGCGGATGGCGACGAGCGCGGGCATGTAGAGTGCTCGTCGGACATTGGCCCGGCCGCCGCGGATGAAGGCGCGGCCGATCCACTGTCCGGACTGGCGAGCGACCGGAGCGAGGCCGGCGAGGGAAGCGACCTGGGCCTGGTCGAGTGTACCGAGTTCGGGCATGTCGATGAGAAGCGCGAAGGCGGTGATTGCTGACACGCCCGGGATCGAGACGAGAATGTCGAAGCGTCGTGCGAGGTCGGGATCGACCTTGATGAGCGCCATGATCTCGTTTTCGAGGGCCGCGATCTGGCGCTCGATCTGCCTGAGCTGTTCGGCGTTGTGGCGCTTGAGGATCGGCAAGGTCAGGTTTTTCGCCCTGTTCCTGGCCGCCGTTCGGTTCTTCACCAATGCCTCGCGGGCCATGTGCAGGTCCTTGAGATCGTTGAGGGTCGGGCCTCGCGCCGGCCGCGCCTCGAGTTCGAGCAACACCCCCATGCGGGCGAGCATCGCAGCATCCAGCCGGTCGGTCTTGGCGAGCCTGCCGGTGGCCTCGGCAAATCGCCGCGCCTGACGCGGATTGACCTTGACCAGCGCGAAGCCCGCCTCTGCCAGCCTGTGCTCAAGGGCCCGATGATAGGGGCCTGTCGGCTCGTAGACGATACGCAGCTCAGGCCGCTCCAACCAGCCGATCAATGTCCTATGGCCACGGCTGTCGTTGGCGAAGCGCCGGCTCACACCGTCGCTCAGCCTGTGGACGTCGAGATGGTCTTTCGAGATGTCGACCCCGATGCTATCGTTCATCATCTTTCGCTTGTCCTGTGCTTGTCATCCGGAGCCGAACTCCGGGTATCCGTTCAGGCCTCAAGGGAAAGACGAGGGCGATCCGACTCTAGCTCGACCCATCAAAAGGTCCGCAATTCCAACGATCCGACCCTCGCCGCTGCGGGAGGGCGGCGAC